>JAITHF010000050.1 GCA_031280115.1 Spirochaetaceae bacterium
TAACTGCCCGGGCGGCGGGAGTCACCACTGGAATAATCTTGGCGACACAGGGGATAAAAACTATCAGTGCAAGAAATGTGCGACCCTCATTCATTCTGCAAACCAGCCCTCGACGCTTAACTGTCCCAGCGGCGGGAGTCACCAATGGAATAAACTCTAAGGAATGGGCGGCAAGACGCGCCTTCGCGCCTCTTTGAAGAGAATTTGGGGGAACCAGTTCCCCCAAACCCCCGCTAAAGGCTTCCTGCCTCGCGCCCGTGCGCAGTCGAATTCCGCTGAGGCGCCGCATCGGGGTTGTGACTAAAATTGCGAACCCGCTCGCCGCAGGAAGCACGTGAACCCCCCGCAGGGGGTGAAACAGCCTCCGGCTGGGGGGTTGTGCTGATGGGCGGGGTGTGGTATGCTGAAACAAAGTTTCCGCCCTGTAGGCGCGGGAACCAGCGTAAAACCGCCGCTTCCCCTAGGAGCCTTAAAAATGTTTGAAACCCCTGGGGGCGGCAGGTTGAAAATCCACCTGTAAAAAACAGGGAGCGAATGAAAGGAGAAAGATATGTTACATCGTTCCTGCCCCTTAGCGCTGGCGGCCTTGCTGTGCGCCCCGCTCGTTATGTACGCCCAGCCGGCTGTTGAAGTGGATCTCCCGAACCGGACCACCCCGGGAGATACCCCGCCGGTAACGGCGCAGGAAACCGCGCCGGCAAAGGCGGAAGGCGCCGGCGCCGCGGCGCAAAGCCCGTTTGACGCTTTGAAACGGCTTGACGAGCTGCCGCCGCTTGCAAACCTGCCGGCCTTGGAACAGGAGGCGGCAAACCCTCTCGCGGCGCCCCAAGCGGACACGCTGGAACAGCTTGACCGGGAAAACCAGAAACTGATACGCCAGGTCCTGCATGGGCTTGGGAACCTCCCCGCAGGCTCCCGGGTCAGGCTTAACCGGTTCCTGCTGGATTCCCTTGAAAGCCCCCTGGGGGCCTACTGGCGCAACCAGCTCTCAAGCGCCCTCTCGTCAGCGCCGGACCGGTCTTTTCTGGTGATTAACGAACCGGAGGCCCAGAGCGATTACACCCTGACAGGAGAGTTTATGCGTATCGGCCCGGTCCTCAGAATCTATACCCGCCTCACGAAACTCACTGATTCTTCCCTGGCTGCGGCATGGTATCTGGATATTCCCCTGACGCCTTTTGTCGAAAACCTCCTCCCCAGGCCCGCAGGCGCGGCGGCGCAGGCCGGAACCGGCGAGGTTCGGCCTGATTCCTATGAGCCTGACTCCCGATCGAGCCCGGTCCGCGTCCAGATTGGGGGCGCTGCCCTGTCGAGAACTATCCACCAGGGCGACGAAGACTGGTTTCGGATACAATCCGAAAGCGCCGGCACCCTTATTCTGGAAACCACCGGTTCTATGGATACCTATATGGAACTGTACGACGGCGGCGCGGATTCGGGAAACCGGCTTACCAGCAATGACGACGGCGGGGCGAACGGGAACGCCCGCATCGAATACATGGCGGAAGCAGGGAAGCCCTATACCGCCAAGGTCCGGGGGCTTGGAAACGAAACAGGCGCCTATGGGTTTACCGCTGCCTTTACGCCGATGCCGGTAGACGCGGACGAGCCGAATGAGGCCAGGGAGCAGGCAACAGAAATCCAGCTTAACACAGGGCGTGAAGCGAGCTTTCATACCGCCTCTGATACGGACTGGTACAAAGCCGCCATTCCCGAAGGCGGCGGCCATCTTCTGGTGTACACCGAAGGGCGGATGGATACGAGGATAACCGTGTATAACGGAGAAGGGGCGGTTATGTTCGACGACGACGACTCGGGCACCCGCCTTAACGCCAAAATCTCGGCGCCTGTATCAGGGGGCGTCCTGTATATCAAGGTGGTTGAGCTTGACGGGCAGCGGGGGGCCTACACCTTGCATACGGCCCTGAGAGCCCCGGGGCGCATTGATCAATATGAAGATGACAATACGATTGAGAACGCCAAGCCCCTTGAAATAGGCGGGCGCCAGCAGCGCACCTTCACCACTGCCGCTGATATTGACTGGGTGAAACTGACCGTTGCCGAACGCGGCGTATACGAGATACGCGCGGTGTCTGCGGAACGGTCTCTTGATACCTACCTTGAACTTATTGACGAACATGAAGCATATATTGCCGAGGATGACGACGGCGGGGAAAACTTTGACGCCTGCCTCAGAACAGCCCTTGAGCCCGGAGTCTATTTTATTATGGTCCGCACCCTGGACGACGACCCGCTTGACAACAACAGCTACACCCTGAGTATTGCGCCGGTGAACGCCGAATAACAGCATACCCGCTTTTTTGAATGCCCCCTGCGCTTCACAGGCGCGGCTGGCAACGGTGGTATATTTATGAATGACCGCATTGTAAAAGTTATTGCCCTGCTCAAAAACCAGCGCCGGCTTCTCATGCAGGGCCTGGGCGTATTCTGCCTTTTGCTTGTGGCGCTTATCGCCATACCCCGGCTTCTTGCGTATAAACCAAAGCTTTCTGAGGACGTTTCCCGGCCCCAGGCGCCAAACGACGCGCCGGCGCCGGTTGCTATTCCCCAAGAAGATTTTTTTTATCCTGATGAGCCGGATTTTCTGCCGAAAGTCCTTTTGGAGCGGGAGCCCCGGGCGCGCTGGACCCCGCAGGACGCATCGCCGTTCTGGAATGACCCTGCCGGTGAAGACCTGGGAATCTGGCGGGACAGCATAGAAACGGTGATAGACGAACTCTTAGAAGGTGTTCCATGAAAGTATATTTTTCTCTTGCTCCTCATGCCGGCGGGTTTTGTTCCCGCCGGCGCCTCCCCCTCTTTGCGGCGCTGGGATTGCTGAGGTGCTTCGCCCCGTTTCCCTGCGGCGGCGGCGACCTGCAAGGCGCCCAGCCGGAAGTGGCTTTCCCCCTGCGCTCCCCTCTACAGCAGCAGGTTTCCCCGGCGCTTGTTGAGCCGGATATCCTGTCCCTGCCGGAACGCCAGAGGCCGTCGGCGCAGATTCCGCCCCGCGCGCCCCCTGCTTTTGAGCTGGTTTCCCCGCTTGAGCCTGCGCCGGCGCTGCCGGAAGACGCGCACCGCCCGTATCCGGCGCTTCCGCCGCCGCCTGCCCCAGGGGAAACGCCGGTAACAATAATAGAAACGCCGGTACCGGAAGCGCCTGCAACAATAGCCGCACCCAAAGGCGCCGGAGCGCCGGCCTCTTCGGTTATGTCCCGCCGGCCTTCAGCGCCGGACGCGCCGGCGGCGCCTGCCCGGACCCCGCCTGCCCAAGCACGGCAGCCTCCGGCGCCCGAAGCCCGGACCCCGCCTGCCCAAGCCCGGCAGCCTGCGGCGCCGGCGGCCCAAACCCCGCCTGCACAACAGCCGCCGCCTCCGCCGCCGGCGTTCCTGGCCGCAGCCGAGGAGATTCCCGCGCCTCCCCCTGCACGGGATCTTCCCCCAGAACCTGACCTGTTCCCGCCGGCCCAGATTTCGCCGCGCATACTGGAGCCGCAAACAGAACTCCTTTTCGGCTCAAGAACCGCCCGGGCTCTTGCAGGCGCCTCCCTTGAAATCCCCTTTCAGGGAAGCGGCTGGTCATATCTCGGGGAAAAAGCGAACCAGAAGGGCATAAGCTACCGGTCCCGGCGGAACGACCGGTGGGGGCAGACGTATATCTTTCAGGCTGAGAAGGCGGGAACCTATACCCTGGCCTTTTCCAAGCAGAACTTTATCGAAGATTACACGGTGAACGAGGAAGTTACGGTTATCGTCGCCGAGAAGCCGGCGCCTGACCCCCGGTCCGGCGGCTTTCCCCCGGCGGGACAGGGGTCAGGAGCGGCGCCTTCCCCTGAGGCGGTTCCCGCCCACCAGCCCGGCCAGGACCGCGCCCCCGCGCCTTCGGGCGGCGCGGATTATGTGCGGGAAGCCCAAGAAGCCTACGGTTCAGGGGCGTTTCCCCGGGCCATCTCCCTTCTTGAAAAGTTCCGCGAACAGTTTCCCGAAGGCACTGACGAAGCATGGTGGCTCTACGCCCAATCCCTTGAGGCAAACAGCCCCAGCAGGGACATCCGTTCCGCCCTGGCCTACTACCGCAGGCTTCTTCAGGAATACCCCCAAAGCCCCCGGGGGAGCGAGGCCCAGCGCCGCATCGCCTATCTGGAGCGGTATTACTTTACTATCCGCTGACAGGGGCGCTTAGAACCACAGATAGACCTGGTGGAGGCGGGCGCAGATGAACCAAGTTCCTGTTATAAGGAGGGCGAGCGCCGGAAAAGGGGTTATCCAGGTATCGGCGCTGAAGAGCAGCGCCCTCCCGGCAAGGGCCATAGCCGCGCCCAGGGCGATGGCGCGGTATTCTTTAAGCCCCCGTGAATAGGCGGCTATGAAGAAGCTCAGAAGGGTTATGCCGGCTATGCCTATTTCCATGGTGCTGAACATGGCGGTATAGCCGCTTTTCATACAGAGGCTGGTATCCCAGACCGCGCCGTCTACCGGCACGCCCAGGGCGATGACCGCCGTAACCAGGGCAAGGATAAAGAGGATATGGCTTTGTTTCTGCGCCTTGAGCCCTGCGGCGTACACGCTGGCGGCAAACAGCGAAAACATACCGAAGTACCGGCCAAAAAACACGATTCTGGACCCCATAACAAGGTATGCCCCGGGAAGTTCGTATTTTACCGTGAGGGCCGCGGTGATTCTGGCCCCTTCCAGCGCGAAAGAAAGGACGAAAAAGGCGATATAAAGAATTTCCGGGGACTGGGTTTTTTCAAAGCAGCGGTAGATTGCCACGGCCCCTGCAAGGGCGTAGAGCGCGGCGCTTATGATTGAGGCAAATGCCGCGTAAGGGTCAGGGGGGAAGCCGGCAAGAGTTCCTCTGGCCCGGGGGGTGGTTTCGTCAAATACCGCCGGGTACGAAGGTATAATGAGGAACGAGGCGATAACGAGGCACCCAAGCGCGGTTACGGGAATGAGGATGCCTGCCTTAAAAACGCTGTTTCTTTCTGATAGGGTCATACTCTATAAAAATAAGCCACAAACGCCCCGCCGCACAACCCCCTGCGCAGCCGAAGGCTGTTTCACCCCCTGCGGGGGTTTCAGGTGCTTCTCGCGGTGAGAGGGTTCGCACGTTTAGTCACAACCCCGAAGCGGCGCCTCAGCGGAATTCGCAGTCGTATGGGCGCAGCGCAGGAAGCATTAGTGGGTGGTTTGGAGGCAGCCTCCGGCTGTTTCAGCAGCCGTCGTTTGCGCTATGAGCCGCGAACCATGAAGCGCCGGCAGCCTCCGGCTGTTTCAGCAGC
>JAITHF010000053.1 GCA_031280115.1 Spirochaetaceae bacterium
TTAGGCGCTTCTTGTAGCGGGAGGGTTTGCGATTTTAGTCACAACCCTGAAGATGCGCCTCATCGCGCTTCGATGGCGCACGGGCGCGAGGCAGGAAGCCTTTAGCGGGGGTTTGGGGGAACTGGTTCCCCCAAATTCTCTTTAAAAAGCGCAAGCGAAGCGCAGCGCCGGCAGCCGGAGGCTGTTCCCTTACGCGGAGTTCGCAAAAGAATACGCGAAACAAGAAGCGCTGATAAAAAAGCCTCCAAATTCTCTTCAAAGAGGCGCGCAGCGCCGATAATTCATTATACGATAATGATTTATGCGGGGTCAGGATAGTTTTTCCGGTGTACGCGCAAAGGTTCCGCGTATACGCGCAAAGGTTCCGCGTGTACGCGCAAAGGTTCCGCGTGTACGCGCAAAGGTTCCGCGTCAACGCGCAAGGTCTCCGCGTGAACCGGAAAACTTGTTTTGCTAGCAAACCAACCTGCTTTTACTACAAACCAACCTGCTTTTACTACAAACCAACGTGCTTTTACCACAAACCAACCTGCTTTTACTACAAACCAACGTGCTTTTACCACAAACCAACCTGCTTTTACCACAAACCAACCTGCTTTTACCACAAACCAACCTGCTTTTACCACAAACCAACGTGCTTTTACTACAAACCAACGTGCTTTGGCACCAAACAAAGTTATTTTGGCACCAAACAAAGTCATTTTGGCACCAAACAAAGTTATTTTGGCGCCAAACAAAGTTATTTTGGCATCAAACAAAGTTATTTTGGCATCAAACAAAGTTATTTTGGCGCCAAACAAAGTTATTTTGGCACCAAACAAACTTATTTTGCTAACAAACAAACTTATTTTGCTAACAAACAAACTTATTTTGCTAACAAAATAAACTATCCTGCCCCTGCATAAATCATTGTTTTATAATGATTTATCGGCGCTTCGCGCCTCTTTAAAAGCATTTGGGGGCTTTTTTATCAGCGCTTCCTGTTTTGCGCCTCATAGTACGAACTTCGCGTAAGGGAACAGCCTTCGGCTGCCCCCAAACCCCCAACCAACGGCTTCCCGCCCCGCGCCCTTCCGCCCACGGCTCGGTCAGGCGTTTTGTTGGATCCAAACAAAGTCATTTTGGCGCCAAACAAAGTCATTTTGGTAACAAAATAAGTTTCCGCGGCGCCAACAAAACGCCCGCCGGGGCCGCAGGCGGAAAGGCGCGGCGCAGGGGGCTTTCAGGGGCGCAGAGGGCGTTTCCGGTCGGTGTTAAGAAAAATCGCGCCGGTAATCGAGGCCGCAAGGCTTATGCCGGTAATAACGAAGGCCATATACGGGGACTTTTGGAAGGGGAGGTCCACATTCATCCCGTAAAAACTGTAAATAAGCGTGGGTATCATAAGCACGATAGAAACAATGGTGAGCCGCTTCATCACGATATTAAGGTTATTGGAAATAACGCTGGCAAAGGCGTCCATAGTTCCGGTGAGGATCGAGGAATAGATGTTCGCCATCTCGATAGCCTGCTTATTCTCAGTAACCACGTCTTCAAGGAGGTCCTGTTCATCCTCCTTAAAAGGGATGAGCGGGGATTTTTGCAGTTTTTCAAGAAGGAGTTCGTTAGTGGTGATGCTGGTGGTAAAATAGACCAGGGACTTCTGAATAGAAAGGAGCTGGATAAGCTCTTTATTTTTTATGGACTTTTGCAGTTCTTCTTTTATGATGTTGGTGCGCTTGTTAAGCTCTTTCAAGCCCTTCAAAAAGGTGAAGGCCCCCCGGCCCAGAAGGTTAAGGACAAAGGAGCTTTTGTTTCTTATCGTAAAGCCCCGGATGCGGTTCCGGCTCAGGTCCTCTAAGGCGCCGCTTGAGCGCTGGCAGATCGTAATGATTTTATCAGAAAAAAGGATGATGCCCAGGGGCAGGGTGAAAAAAGACACGTCCGACGACTCTTCATAGACCGGCAGGCGCACGATCAGGGCGGTATACGCGCCTTCTTTTTCAATTCTGGCCTGCTCGTCGGCGTCCATAATATCGTTAAGCAGTTCGTTTGCGATGCCGAACTCCTGTTCAAGGCGCTTCATGTCCGCGCTGTCCACGTTCCGGGCGTCTATCCAGCAGTCTTTACGCACCCTGTCAGTCTCAACAAGGCGGTTTTGTTCTTGTATGCGGATGGTGATCATCGGCGGTCCTCCTTTCCCCTCCGGGCGGTTCCGGGGAGGTCTGTCCGGCTTTTTCAGTGTACCCCAAAGCGGGCAGGGAGGTCAAGAACGGCGCTGCGAAACATTTCCCCCGCGATCTTGGGGGCGGGCAGGGGAAGCAGGGGGGTTGCGCTTGCAGGCGGAATGTGTTTTAATAAAGAAAACTTTCTAAGGAGTATGCTTTATGAAACGACTTGTTTTATGCCTTCTTGCAGCAGCGGCTGCTTCTCCTGCCTTTGCCCAGAAACTGCCGGACTACCGGGCCGCTTCGGGGAAATGGGCCAACCAAGGGGGCAGGGCGTATCAGAACGACCCTGCCGCGCGCCTTGCCAAGGCGAATATCCGGGCCCCTCAAAGCGGTTCCATGCTCTACGCGTTCAACGTCCGCTACGAATCGGGCGGCGAAGACGGGCACGGCGGCTTCGGCCTGCACATTTTCGCTGACTCGGCGGTTGACGGCCCCTCCTGGGGGTGCGGCAATTCGTACCTCCTGTGGCTTAACTACGACGAAAAGCCTCTCAAAAGCACCGGCATCGCCCCGGGGCTGACCGGCCAGGTGTACCGCAGTTATTCCCATACCCGTATGGAACTGGTTCATAACATCGACCTGAACCAATACGCAGGGCTTCTTACGGCGGAAAACCTTGCAGAACCGGTCTCTTTCCGGATCTGGGCCAACGGCGACACCGGGGAAGTGCGGATATACGACCCGACAGACCCTTATTACGCGACCTATTATGTCTTTACGGCGGACAAAAAGACCCTCCCCCTCAAGGGGAACTGGGCCGCCGTGCGTACCAACGGCCTGCGGATGTCCTTCGCCCCTGAAGAAGACCCTGAAGAGTGAGCCTTCCCCCCTGCGGCGGCAGGAGCCTCGGGCCGCGCCGCAGGAGGCCGGGGCCGGGCGCGGCGGCTCCCCCTTGCTTCTATAATAACTGGTTGTATTAAAAATACCGAGGGATTATCATAGAAAGTATGAAGCCTATGAAAAAAATGAAAAAAATGAAAAAGATGAAAAGGATAAAAAAGCAGAGAAACCCTGCTTTTGAAAACAGGCGCGCAGGTTTGGCGCCCCATTCTCTTATTACCGGCCTTAGAAGCCGGCTTACTAAGGAGGTATGTATGTATACAAGACCGGTAAAACCGGCAGGAACAAGCGCGGCAGCGGGCCTTCTGGCAGCCGTTATTACTGTAAGCGCGGTATTTTACGGGTGCGAAGACCCGAACGCAGGAAGCGGCGGCGGGCCGAATAAGGCCGTAGACCGCCTGCAAGTGATAGACCATCCTTACCGCGTTACCTATGAGCCGAATCTCCCGGATTCCCGGGAACGGGAAAAACTGCTCTCCTATCTGGGGAACGATGCTGCCCGGCTGCCTAAGTATAAGGGCTACCGGGAAGGGGAGTTCCTGCAAGACGCGGACCTGGTGAGTGATACCGGCCAAGCCCGGCTTATCCTCCACGGCCTCCGGGTGCGGGTGCATTACGCTGACGGCTCCTCCCAGACCGTTACGTTTCCAGAGGACTGGCAGAACAACCTGATGCATGGCTTGGGAACCGACGGTCACGGGATGCGCTTCAGCTGGTCAAGCGGCATGAACTGGATGGTTGTGCGGCTTGATGATAAATCCATACCCTTTGAAATACCCTTTTACAAACTTGACCAGGTGATGATTGACCTTACCGAAACCAATGCGAATAACCCGAAGAAATTTTATAGTATGCTTGATACGGATATGGAGAAGTCGAAACTGGCGGTCAAAGGCCACTATAACCAGATCGGGTGGTATCCCATTCCCGACGGGGTCGTGATAGATACCACCTACCAGAGCGGCCTCTTAGGATACCTTGGCCCCCAGGATGTACGGGTGCGGGTGTATACGGGCATGAGCGTGGACGGCGCCTCCCGGGATTCTATCCTGTCTTCTTCGAGCGCGAACATACTCCCGCCGGCGAACAGCAACTACAGCGCCGCCTATCAGGTATACGTCCTGCCGGTGTTCTCGTTAGATCCGGCGGCGCCTGAGGCTGAGTATACGAAACTCGCGCCCTTTGACGGCGGCGGTTTTACCCATGGCGGGGCAAACTCTGTTATCTTTAATAATAGTACCAATAATGATAGCAATCTCGGTTTTGAAATCGGCCAGCACGAGGTTCCCTATGCCCTGTGGTACGCGGTGGGCCAGTGGGCAAGCTGGTACAAGGGCTATGTATTTTCCAATGACGACCCTGACGGAAAGATGAACCCGTCGGAGCAAACCATCCACATAAACACCGTAGGAACCTCACAGGACCTTAATAATGCTGCGAAGTTCCAAACCGGCAGCAGAGGCGCCCTCTCCGCGCCCCCGCCCCAGGGGAGCCCTCCTGGAAGCGATTATTTCCAGCCTGTTACCTATATCACCTGGAAAGACGCCGCAGTATGGTGCAATGCCTATACTGAATTACTGAACGTCGCGGCGAATGGATCCTCCGCCGGCTGGACAAACACATGGGTTTCCTCCGGCCAAACCCTCAGCACCCTGCCGAAAATTTTTCAAGGGAGCGGCGGCTTGGTTCATGCGTATAAGAATAGCGGTAATTCTGTTATAACAGAATTTTCCGGTTTCGACGGCGATATAAAAGACCGCGCATCCGCCGCCAGCGACGAGAGCGGCTACCGCCTGCCTGATGAAACCGAGTGGGAGTTCGCGGCCCGGGGCGGTTTATACACCACTGCGGACTGGGCCGCGTCCTACGGCGCAGGCGGGGACGTTCTTGACACGGCAGGATGGTATAACGGCAACTCAGGCGGCCAAACCCATCCGATAGGCGGGAAAACCGGCTTTACGATTACTCCTGCGGCGCCGCCGAGCGTTTCCTATACGCTGTATGATATGATCGGCAACGCGGCGGAATGGATAAACGTCATTGCCGATCCGGTCAATAGCAGCACCGGTACCGTAAACGACCTTGACAACAACAGCGCCTCGCGGATAGCCCGGGGCGGGTCGTATAGTAAATACGCCAATGACTGCGCGCTGAATAAGGACCGGGAAGCCTTTGACCCCCAGCAGGTAGGCTCCCCCTCGGTGGGCTTCCGCATCGCAAGAAAAAATCCGTAAAAAATTCTTTAAAAAAAGCCCTAGACGGCGCGTTCTTTCCCTAAAGTCCGCGCCCCCTGCGGGGGTTTCAGGTGCTTCTCGCGGTGAGCGGGTTCGCGGGTTTAGTCACAACCCCGAAGCGGCGCCTCAGTGGAATTCGATGGCGTGAGCGGCGCAACGCAGGAAGCCTTTAGCGGGGGTTTGGGGGGCAGCCGAAGGCTGTTCCCTTACGGGAAGTTCGCAAAAGAATACGCAAACCATGAAGCGCCGGCAGCCGAAGGCTGTTCCCTTACGGGAAGTTCGCAAAGGAATACGCGAAACATGAAGCGCCGGCAGCCGAAGGCTGTTCCCTTATGCGAAGTTTGCAAAAGAATACGCAAACCATGAAGCGCCGGCAGCCGAAGGCTGTTCCCTTACGCGAAGTTCGCAAAAGAATACGCGAAACATGAAGCGCCGGCAGCCGAAGGCTGTTTTACGTGCTTCTCGCGGTGAGCGGGTTCGCGGGTTTAGTCACAACCCCGAAGCGGCGCCTCAGTGGAATTCGATGGCGTGAGCGGCGCAACGCAGGAAGCCTTTAGGGGTGGTTTGGAGGGCAGCCGAAGGCTGTTCTCTTACGCGAAATTCGCAAAAGAATACGCGAAACATGAAGCGCCGGCAGCCTGCGGCTGTTTCAGCAGC
>JAITHF010000079.1 GCA_031280115.1 Spirochaetaceae bacterium
GAGTTCGACGCATCCGCCAGGTCGGTTTTGTAGGCGAACTGGAGGATAATCACGCTGGAACCTTTGGACGAGGTGGAGGTTGATTTCTCAAGGTTCGACACATTGGCCAGGCTCCCCTCAAGAATACGGGTAACCGTGCGTTCCACTTCCTCCGGCCCCGCGCCGGTATAGGTGGTGGAAACGACCAGATAGGGAGGGTTGATTTCAGGATACAGGTCAATCGGCAGATTGATCATGGCGAAAAGCCCCAGCAGGCATAACAGCACGAATATCACGAATATCGTGGTGGGGCGGGAAACCGCGCCTTTGGCAAGACTCATACGAACACACTCCTTGCGGCGCCTCTTCGGGCGCCGGCTCTCAATCTCATGGTACGCGGCCCAACGCCGCAGCAGGGGGGCGCCTGCAAAACGCCGGCGCGCCCCCCGCTTGTTTTACTCAAGCCCCGGGGCCCGCTCAATGACATTGACCCGGGACCCGTCTTCCAAAAGGGTCTGGCCCCGAATAATAACCTCATCATCCGGCCTAAGCCCTTCTTGCACCTCCAATACGCCGTCAATCATAATCCCCGGAACCACCGTCTTGCGCCGGGCTACCGTAAATGACGGGTTTTGGCTGTCTGATTCTACCGTAAAAAGATACCGTTCCCCAAACCGCGTAATCATGGCGCTTGCAGGGATTTTCACGATGCTGCTCTTTTTCTCGGTTATAACCCGCACCTTGGCGAACATCCCCACCTTGAGGCGGGATCCCGGGTTTTCCACATTGACCCGCACCTCCATAGTGCGGGACGCCGTATCCACCGTGGGGCTTATTTCGATAACCACCCCGCGGAACACTTCCCCCGGATAGGCGTCAAGGGTAATTTCGCAGGTAAGCCCCAGGGCCATCTTGGAAATAAAGCGCTCCGCCACATAGAGCTTAATCTCAAGGGCGCTCCCGCCGGCGATACGCGCAAGGGACACGGCCTGGCTTACGGTCATCCCAACCTGCGCCGGAAGGGAGACCACCGTGCCGGCGATAGGGGCTTTTACCACGCTGGCAAGATAATTCATCCCCGGCTTTGACGGGTCTACTTCCGCAAGGGGCTGGTCCTTACGCACTCTGGCGCCGACCGCCACATAGACCCGGGTAATTTTGCCTGCCGCGTCAGAATAAGCGTCCACCGTGGAGCCTGCCACAATGTCGCCTGAAAGGGCGAGGTAATCCTGAATCTGCCCCCGGGCCGCGGCAGTGGTTGCCACCGCGAAGACCGGCGTCTCTTTTTCCGCTTCATTTTCTTTCTTTTGGCTGCAGCCGAAAAGCGCGGCGCAGCCTATCAACACCCATACCAATTTCATCGTATACTCCCCCCCGATAGTGTTCCAAAAGGTACACCTACTGCGTATTCAAGGTCAATAAGACCCTGTAGATAGGTAAAGTTCTGTTCAAGAACGCCTATTCTGGCTCTCCGTAGTTCAAGCTCGGCGTTCTGCACTTCCAAAAGGTCTTGCAGGCCCGCCCGGTACGCGGTTTCTGTCAAACGGTAGGTGCGTTCCGCAAGGTCAACGGTGCGCCCTTGGGCTTCAGCGGTGCCGCGCACTTTCTCAAGGTTAAGGATGGCGCTGTAGACCTCGATTTCCGTACCCCGCACCGCTTGGGCAAGGCCCACCCGGAGGAGCCGCAGGTTGTCGTCCATGTCTTGTAAGCCCTGCCGCTCTGAATCGAAGGGGAAAAGGCCGTTTAAGCGGAAGCCAAGGCTGAAAGACCAGCTCGGCGGCTGGGTTTTCCATGCGTCCCCCAGATCAGCCCACCCGTTCAGATTGTCCCAAAGTATATGCCCTACGCTGAGGCTCAGGCTCAGGCTTGGGGTAAAGGTGCGATAGAACATAGCTTTCCGCTGGCTTTCCAAAAGAAGGATATTTTGTTTCAGTTCTATAATATCCGGCTTGCCTCTGGCGGCGGCGGCAATGAGTTCTTTTACATCAAGAGGGATAAACCCGATGGCCTCTTCAAGGGGGATAAGCGTGAATCCCGTGTCATAGGGAAGCCCCAGGTTCATGGCGAACTGGGCCATGCTGAGTTTAAACCCGTTCTCTGCCTGATCAATCCCGGGCTTCATGTTCTCCATCGCCACCTGCGCCTGCAGCACCGTAAGTTCCGGCGCAAGCCCGGCGCGGTAATTGGCCCGCGCCATTTCAAGCCTCCGCTCAGCGGCTGCAAGGCTCTCGTGCAAAAGGGCGGTATTCTCCTGTATAAGAAGCATATTGTAGTACGCCTTCCGCACGTCCCGCTCAAGCTGGGACTTGGCCTTGTCAAGGGCGATGAGGCCCGCCTCGTAGTCCAGTTTGAGATTCCGCATCCCCTCAAACAGCGCGGCGTTCAGGGTAAGCGACGCCGCCACCGAAAGGGGCGTAAACTGGGCCTGCGGGGACGCGGGCGTGAGGGGGCTTGCGGCTTCCGGCTTGTAGAGGGACCCCCGCAGGGCGGCGCCCAAATCTATCGAAGGGACCAGCACGTTCCAGGCAGTATCCGCCTTGCGCTTCTTCATGCCCGCGGTAATACGGGCTGAATCAAGGGTGAGATTGCTCTTGAGCGCCAGGTCCACCGCCTCATCCGGAGACAGCCGCCGGGCCTCAGCGTCCTGAGCGAAACTAAGCCATGCAAGCCCGGCGCATACGAACAGCAGCGCGCCTTTCTTCGATGCGCCGCCGGCTCGGGCTCCGGCCAGTACGGCCCTGCCGCACCTACCTACTATCATACATAAACTCCTTATGCGCAGCCGGAAGCACGTGATTGCCACCGAAACTTCCGGCCACAGTATCTTTACGCCCGCCGTTTTTTGATAGGCGCGGCGCGTATGGGCGCCTTGCGGGGTGTTTTAAACGGCGCCTTGCTGTCCCATACGAAAGCAAAGCGCGCAAAGGCGCCGCTCCGCCCCCCCTTTTTTTAATCCTTATATATACCCTTTTATGCCCAGGGCGATAAACCGGAACAGCCGCCGGATACCCTCATTGGACAAGGCGGAAGCCCCGTTCCCTTCGGTACGGCGGGTTAAGGTGTGGACAATGAGAAAAAGTATCATAGGGCAGAGCCGCTCTGTTTCCGGAGGGTCGAACACGGCCCCGCCGGTTTGAGAATCCCTAAGGTTAATCCCTTGGAACGCGCAGTATAACCGGCACAGCCGCGGGAAGATGCTTGTTTTCAGGTCCAGAAGCTCAAAGCGCCTGGTTTTAATCCAGCTTGCGGAAAGAAGTATCTCAGAGCGGGCCCTCAGGTAATCGGCCACAGAAAAAAGCGTCAAGTATAAGCGCTCCTCAGGTATCAAGGACAGTTTGACCCCTGCTTCGGCGTAGCGGATAATCCGGTCGAACTCGGTGGTAAAGAGCCGGCGCAGCATATCCCGTTTGTTCTTGAAGTGGGAATACAGCCCGCTTTTGGACAGGCCCGAACAGCGGGCTACCATGTCCATTGAGGTTTTCCAGGGCCCCGCCTCGGCCACGGCTTCGGCCACCGCTTTAAGCACGGCCTCGCTGCCGCCGGTTTCGTAATCCCGCGTTCCTATACGCGCCTCAAGGCCGGGGTAATCAATGTTTTCCAACGCCTCCGGGCGCGCGCCCAGCCCCTGGGACAGGATTTTTTCGGCGAACCCTATCAGTTCCTCCGCGTCCGTATCCGCCGCCTGAGCCTGTTGAAGGTATGCCGGCTTATGAAAATACCCCACCATAAACGAAATGGTTCCTAATATGAGATGGATGAGCGGAGGATAAGGCGGGTTTTGCGCTTCCTCCTGCTGGAACCGCCTTAAATCAACGCCTTTTTCAAGGAACTGGCGGATAACGTCCTGTTCATTCCGGCAGTGCAGCCGGACAATGGAGAAGAAAAACATTTCTTTATGGCGGATATAGTATTCCAGTATGGCCCGGGCCATGCTGAGGAGCCCTTGGCTTGGGTCTTTCAGGGACAGGGCATTGTGGTACCGGGGTTTGATAAACGCCGCGCACTGATCAAAGAACGACTCGTACATGGCTTCGAGGATGGCCTCTTTATTTTTGAAGTGCCGGTAGAGCGCGGGTTTGCTCACCCCCAGGGCGCAGGCGAGGCGGGCGAGGCTGGTAGACTTATAAAGGTCCCGCCCCCACACGCTGAAGGCGGCGTTGATAATCTCCTGTTTCGTCATATACGTTACCGTCCGTTCGGTAACTATACCATACATATATTCACCCCTAAAGTCAACACCCGAAGGGTGTTTCACCAGCGCCTCGTATAGCGGCGCAGGTCCGGGGCGCAGGGTTTCCTTAATCATGAGGCGCTGCTTAAAAATCATGAGGCGCTGCTCAAAAATCATGAGGCGCGGCCCAAAACTCATGAGGCGCGGCCCAAAGTTCATGAGGCGCGGCCCAAAGTTCATGAGGCGTAGCCCAAAAATCATGAGGCGCTGCTCAAAGTTCATGAGGCGCGGCCCAAAAATCATGAGGGGCGGCGCAAAGTTCATGA
>JAITHF010000080.1 GCA_031280115.1 Spirochaetaceae bacterium
AAAAAAGAAAAGCGGGAAGGGCGTAGAAAACGCGGGGGGAGTACGCCGAGCAGCCGGAACAAGCCCCCAAGCCCTAGAAAAAGCCTTGAGGCGGGGGCAGATGACGAAAAAATGGCGGAAAAATGGCGGAAAACAGGAGACGTCGGTGCGCTTCACTCCCAGAGAAAAAGACCCCTTATTCGATTCAACGGAAAAAGTCCTGCGCGGACTGGGGCTGTCCCTTATAGACCTGTCAGTGTTTCGGGGGAAAACAGGAATTCAGGTGAAAGCGGTGGTCTACAGAGACGGCATAACCGGCGTGGAGGACTGCACAAACGCGCACCGCGCCCTGCTGCCCTCGCTGGAACTGGCCTTTGCCGGCAAAAACTTCTCGGCAGAAGTGTCCTCCCCGGGAATTGACCGGACCATTAAAGACGGCTCCGAGTTCAGGCACTACCTCGGGCGGGGCGTCCGCTGTTTTAGAACAGACATCTCCGATTGGTCCGCCGGTATTCTCCAGTCCGCTGATGAAAACGGCCTGACCCTTAAAGGAAAAGACGGAATGATACCATTAGAATACGGCGTTATCGCCAAGGCGAAATTAGATGCCGCCCAGGAGGGATAGCTTATGGCAATAGATGTGTCTGATGCGATCCAGCAGCTCATACAGGATCGGGGGATGTCTCGGGAACTCGTCCTGCAAACCATTGAAAAAACCCTCGTCGCGGCGTATAGGCGCCGGTTTGGAAATCTGGAAAACGTGGTGGTCAGATTTAAGAACGACCAGGAAGTCTCGATTTACGCGAAGAAAAAAATTGTGGACCGAATGTACAATAAGTATTCTGAGATAGAGGTGGAAGACGCGCTGGAACTTAACTCAGAGGCGGAAATCGGCGACGAGATACTCATCGAGATCGACCCCAAGGAGTTCACCCGCGGCGAGGTGCAGAGCGCCAAACAAACCGCCCGGCAATCCCTTAGGGAGATACAGAAAGACACCCTCTACGCTGAATATAAAGAAAAGATAGGGGAAATAATTATCGGGTATTACCAGCGGGAACGGAACGGCATGATTTATGTGGATCTTGGCAAAATAGAAGGCATCCTGCCCAAGAAGTTCCAGTCCCCCCGGGAAGTGTACCACCTGAACGACCGGATAAAGGCGCTTGTGGCAGAGGTGAAAAACGAAAAGGCCGCAGGCATCGAAGTTATCCTTTCCCGGACCCACACGGATTTCGTGCGGGCTATTTTCGAGGTGGAAGTGCCTGAGATCTACGACAAGACCGTGGAGATTCACAAAATAGTCCGGGAGCCCGGGTACCGCACCAATATGGCGGTGAATTCCAACCAGAAAGACGTTGACCCGGTGGGCGCCTGCGTGGGGCTCAAGGGGGTGCGGATACAGACGATCATCAAGGAGCTTGAGGGGGAAAAGATAGATGTTCTTAAATACGAGCCTGACCCGCGTAAATTTATTATGAACGCCCTTTCGCCGGCAGAGGTGCGGGATGTTATCATTATGAACGAGGCCAAACATCAGGCCCTGGCAGTGGTAAACGAGTCCCAGCTTTCCCTTGCTATCGGCAAGCAGGGGCTTAACGTGAAGCTCGCCAACCGCCTTGTTGACTGGAATATCGACGTGAAAACCGACGAGCAGGCGGCGCGGATGGACATTAGGACCGAATCCCGCCGGGCGGTCTCCGAGCTGTTTGGCGATGAGATTTCCCGTATTTCCGAGCTTCCCGGGGTGGACAAAAAAGTGGTGTCCCTCCTTTTAGAACATAAAATTGACTATATCGAAGACTTTATTTCTCTTTCGCAAGAAGAACTGGGCGCCATTGACGCTCTAACGCCTGAACAGCTGGATTCCCTGCGGAAACTTATTGACGAGTATGTAGAAATCATCGAGGAAGCCGAGGAAGAAGAAGAGGCTGAGGAAGCCGGCGCCGCCCCCGCTCCGGCGGCGCCGGCCCCTGCGGGCAGCGGCGCGGACGAGGCCGAAGAGGAAGAAGAAGAGTACGAGTGTCCCGAATGCGGGGCCAAGATATTCCTTGATATGAACAAATGCCTGGCCTGCGGCATCGGCCTGAGTTTTGAATATGAAGAAGAAGAAGAAGAATAACGGTAAAAAAGAAGTTTTGAATGGTTTGAAAATATAATGAAAAAGATGAAAAATAGAAAAAAAGAAAAGTAGAAAGAAGACAGGTATAAACGCGCTTTTTCAAAAAGTTGCCTAAAATTTTTAAAGGTGGATTATGACTGAGGAATTAGAAAAAAAACAAGAAAAGGCGGAACTCATTAAGAAGCATGAGCAGGAGGCTTCAGAAGGGGGCGTGAAAGCGCCGGCGGAAACAGGGGAGCGCCCGCCTCAGAAAAAAGTAATTAAAGTAAAAAAACGGCCTGCCGCTGCTTCAGATCCGGGCGCGCCGGCGTACCGGAAGAAGATTGTTGCCGCCGCGCCGCCCCAAGGGGAAGCGGCGCATGCCGCGCCTAAGGGCAGAACAGGCGCTGCCGGGAAAAACGCCGGAAAAACGCCGGCTGGTGGGGCCCCGGAGGCCGCGCCGGCGCCGGCGCTAAAAGACCTCCCTTCTTCAGCCGCGGCCCCCGTACCGCCAGCATCAAAAGAATCCACCAGAGAAAGCCACGCCCCCAAAGAGGGCAAAGGGCAGGAACAAGCCCCGCGGGTCCCGCCGTTTCACCGGGGGGTCTCGTCTTTTCCCGCCACCCCGCGGCCCAACGCCGCAGCCGGGAAAGTAGGCGGCAAGTTCGTGGGCCCCCGGCACCAGCGGGACGAGGGCCATCAAAACCGCGGCGGCTCCGGCCAATTCCGCCCGCGCCCCAATCTGACCGGCGGAAGGCCGCCGAACAAAGGCCCCGGGCCGCGGAACGCCGAAGGCGGGCAGCCGGGGGGCCAGCGCAATTTCAGCAGCCCCGGCGGGGGCCTCCGGCCCCGAGGCAAGCCGCCTTTTCAGGGAAACCAGCGCCCCGGCGGGGGCTTTAACTCCCCGCGCCCCGGAGGGGTAAACCGCCCCATCGGAGGGCGCCCGCCTGTTTCGGGGGGCGCGGGCCCCGCCCAAAACCAGCCGATGCTCGACCCCAAGGGAACGGCTAAAAAGACCTTTAAGGCCAAAAAGCCCGTGTACACCAGACGGGAAAAAGAACTGGAAATGGAGGAGAAACTCCTTCAAACCAAGAAGAAAGCCTCCCACACCGCAAATCCGGTGCCCAAGACCATTGACATCATGGAAGTCGTCTCAGTGTCGGAACTGGCGCGCAAGATGAATCTCAAGGCGTCAGACCTTATTCAGAAACTTATGAGTATGGGTATGATGGTTACGATTAACGAGCAGATTGACGCGGACACCGCCACGCTTCTTGCCGCTGAATTCGGCGCGGAAGTGCGGATTATAAGCCTCTACGACGAGACGCTTATTGAGACCGGCGCGGACAAAGAAAGCGACATGGCAAGCCGCCCGCCGGTGGTAACGGTCATGGGGCACGTCGACCACGGCAAGACCAAGCTCCTTGACGCTATCCGCAGCTCTGACGTGGCGGCAGGGGAGTTCGGCGGCATTACCCAACATATCGGCGCCTATATCGTGGACACGCCGAACGGCAAAATCACCTTTCTTGACACCCCCGGCCATGAGGCGTTTACCCGTATGCGCGCAAGGGGCGCCCAGGTAACGGATATCGTGGTGCTTGTGGTGGCCGCTGACGACGGGGTTATGCCCCAGACCATAGAGGCGGTCAACCACGCCAAAGAAGCGAACGTCCCCATCATCGTGGCGGTAAACAAGATAGACAAGCCTGAAGCCAATCCGGACCGGGTAAAAAGCCAGCTCTCGGAACTTTCGCTCCAGCCCGAAGAATGGGGGGGGCAAACTATGTTTGTGGAACTCTCGGCGCTCCGCAAGGAGGGGCTTGATAAACTCATTGATTCTATCCTGCTGCAAGCGGAGATCCTGGACCTCAAAGCCAATTACAACCGCAAGGCCGAGGGCAGGATTCTGGAATCCCGCATTGACCACGGGCGGGGTACGGTGGCAACGGTTATGGTGCAGAAAGGAACCCTCAAAATCGGGGACTCCTTTGTGGCGGGCGTGTGGCCCGGCAAGGTGCGGGCGCTTTTCAACGACAAAGGCGGGCGCCTTGACAAGGCAACGCCGGCCATGCCCATAGAGGTTGTGGGCTTTGAGGGCATCCCCAATGCGGGGGACCCGCTCCAAGTGGTGGAGGACGAAAAAACCGCCCGGAGCATCTCGGCCAAACGGCAGGAACTCAAGCGCTTTGAGGACGCCAAGCATACCAAGAAGATAACCCTTGACAACCTCTATGACACCATAAGCGACGGCGCCGTTCAGGAACTCAAAGTTATCATTAAAGCCGACGTGCAGGGTTCCGCTGAGGCCCTCAGGTCAAGCCTTGAAAAACTTTCCAATAAAGAAGTGCGGCTCAACGTGATTCAGGCGCTTCCCGGGGCCATAAACGAGGGGGATGTGGATCTGGCCGTTGCCTCTAACGCGATTATCATCGGCTTTAACGTGCGGCCTGTTCCCAAGGCGAAGGCCCTGGCAGATCAGGAAAAGGTTGACATACGGAAATATAACGTCATCTACAAAGCGGTTGAGGAAATCCAGCAGGCCCTTGAAGGCATGCTCAAGCCGGACGCGAAAGAAGAGGTTATCGCCGCGGTGGAAGTGCGTCAGACCTTCAAGACCCCCAAGTTCGGCACGATCGCGGGCTGTTATGTGCAGACCGGCACGGTGAAGCGCAATGCCAGCGTTCATATTATTCGGGACGGCATTGTGGTGCATACGGGAAAGATTTCATCCTTGCGGCGTATTAAAGACGACGTGAAAGAAGTGGCCGCCGGCTATGAGTGCGGCATAGGGTTTGAAGGCTTTGACGGCATACAGGAAAACGACCAGCTTGAAGTCTTTGAAATCGTGGAAATCGCCAGAAAACTGGCCCCCGCCCCTGGTGCATACCCTGCAAGCGGGCCCCAAAAGGGGTTTTACTAACCCGCCGCGCCTGTCCGCCTGCCCGCGCGCAAGGCGGGGGCCCGGCGCAGGCAGCCGGCACCCCCCTTTGAGGCGGCGCCTTGCCTCAAGGGGAGGGTACCGCCGCCGCAGGCTACCGTAGGGACAGGGCCGCCGCCGCTATGATAGCAATGAGTATCATAACCGGTATAAAGGCCAGCGCCGCAATCGTCATAATACCGTTGAACTTCCACAAAGATTTGCTGCTCTTAAACGCCCGCTCCAGTTCCCGCTCGTCGCTGTTTCTACAATAACCCCGTATCTTTGCGCCGAAAGTATAGGTAAAATGGGCGGGAAAGAAAAAAATCACCCCCGCGGCAATGGCGGCAAGGCCGGTAATGCCGCTTAGGGATTCTATAAACATTCTATTAAGACCCTCTGGCAGGGCGTCATAGACGCCGTACCAAAAACCTTGCGAAGAGGCAGCCCCGCCGATAACAAGGAGGCCGCTCCCGATATAGCCCAGTATGCCCATAAACCGGAGCCACGGGGACGCGCCGCGCAGGTGCCGGAGCATGGTTTCGGTCAGC
Organism: Spirochaetaceae bacterium; assembly: GCA_031280115.1. Taxonomy (GTDB): domain Bacteria; phylum Spirochaetota; class Spirochaetia; order Treponematales; family Breznakiellaceae; genus JAITHW01. Next base: position 5,552 of record JAITHF010000080.1, read on the forward strand.
GCCCGCTGGGTTATAAGGGGTTCTACCGCGCCGGTCTCGGTGCGGGGGCTTTGATAGGGGTTATGTTCGTCAGGCACAGGCCCTCCTTAAACGAGGGCCGCCGCCGCTATGATAGCAATGAGTATCATAACCGGTATAAAGGCCAGCGCCGCAATCGCCATAATACCGTTGAACTTCCACAGGGATTTGTTGCTCTTAAACGCCCGCTCCAGTTCCTGTTCGTCGCTGTTTCTGCAATAGTCCCGTATCTTTGCGCCGAAAGTATAGGCGAAACGGGCGGGAAAGAACGAAACCGCACCGGCGGCAATGTTGACAAGGCCGGTAATGCCGCTTATGGCTTCTATAAATATGCTTATATTGCCCGGCAGGAACGAATGCCATGCGGCGGCGTCGGCTATGACGCCGGTAAGAATAGCGCTGATCCCGCCAACCACCAAAAAGCCGCTCCCGATATAGCCTATAATGCCCATAAACCGGAGCCACGGGGACGCGCCGCGCAGGTGCTGGAGCATGGTTTCGGTCAGCGCCGGCTGGGTTATAAGGGGCTCTGCCGCGCCGGCCTCGGTGCGGGGGCTTTGATAGGGGTTATATTCGTCAGACATGGGGGGTTCTCCTTAAAATAATACCTAGTGTACCGGTCTTGCCCTGCCCGCCGCAAGGCCGGAGGCGGGTTACTGGTTTCGGGAGCCCGGTTTTATCCAAGGTATGTTCCGCGCGCAGAACGGGCAGTCTTCCGGCGCCCAGCTCGGGGCGTCAAGGGCGCACGCCGCGTAGACAGGCCAGTCCAGGGTTATTCCGGCGGCGCGGCGGTCTACCACACAGGCAAGCGCCGCGACCCGGGCGCCCAGTTTTTCAAGAACCGCTGCGGTTTCGCAGGAAGATTTTGCGGTGGTAATCACGTCTTCCGCAATGAGGATGCTGCCGGCAGGGGCCTCAAAGCCCCGGCGGAGGGCCATGTTGCCGCTCGGGTCCCGCTCGGTAAAAAACGCGGGAAGCCCAAGCTGTCTCCCCAGTTCGTATGCCGCGATAATCCCGCCCAGCGCGGGCCCCGCCACCGCGCATAGAGTAAGGCGCCGGCTCTGCATATCCCTCCGTATCCGGTCCGCCAGAGGCGCCAGCGCCGCCGCGGCCCGGTCAGGATACTGGAAGAGTTTGGCGCACTGGAAATACCGGTCAGCATGGCGGCCAGAGGACAAGAGAAAGTGGCCTTCCAGCATGGCCCCTGATTCCCGAAGCGCCGCAATTATTTTTTCTTTTTCCATATTTTTTCTTTTTTCTTTTTTCTTAAAATAAAAGCATAAAAATCCGCCGCTTCTTTGTCTACCCCGTAGCGGCGCTTCGCCAGCGCCCACGGGCGCATAACACGGCGCAAAAACCGGTCTGGCCGCCGGTATCCGAACACTGGATACCGGCAGAAAAAAGTTGGATGCCCACAGAAAAAGTTTGGCTGCTAGCATCCAAACACTGGATGCCCGCAATCAAACGCCGGCTGCCGGCAGAAAAAACCGTCCCGCCCCTGTATAACTCATTATTTTATAATGAATTATCGGCGTTGCGCGCCTCTTTTAAGAGAATTTGGGGGAACCAGTTCCCCCAAACCCCCTAAAGGCTACCTGCGTTGCGCCCGTGCGTTTGCGAATTCCGCTGAGGCGCCGCTTCTGGGTTGTGACTAAACCCACAAACCCTCCCGCCGCGAGAAGCACTTGAAACAGCCTTCGGCTGCCCCCGCAGGGGGTTGGGAAAATATATATTGACCTTATTGTTAGAAATCAGTATACTGTAACTATTCCCCTGTAGCTCAGTCGGCAGAGCAAGTGGCTGTTAACCACTGGGTCGCTGGTTCAAACCCGGCCGGGGGAGCGAAAGAGGGCCTATCCCTTGGGATAGGCTTTTTTCATGCTGATTCCGCTCAAGTTTTTTCTGTTCTCTCCGATAATAAAAAAATGATACGGGCTGAAGGCTTGTCAAAAAAGTTGCGGTTCAAACTGTGCCCCCTCCTATTCATAGTGTTCCTTTCCCCCGCATTCCCGCAGGAAGTCCCCCTTTCATCTCTGAACGCCGGCCCCCAGCCGGTTAAAGCCGGAGCCGCAGGGCTGTTCCCCTCTATCTATTTTATGGATAATGTCAGGGCCATAAGAACCCAGGAAGCCGCGAAACCCTGCTATGCCGCCCAGGAAGACGAAGTGAGAACCGCGCCGGAACCGTCTATCCTGCTCAATAATGATATTCTCGCGTTTTACGGGCATCCGAACTCCAAAAATATGGGTATTCTGGGAAGGTACTCGATAGAAGAACTGGACGCCCGCCTTACCAAACTGGCCGCAGAATACCGCGCGGTAAGCGGCGGCAGAGGCATACGCAAAGCCTTTTATCTTATCTACGGCACCGTCTGGCCCAAGGGGGAAATCGGCATTATCGGGGACGAACTGCTTATGCGCTACATAAATTACGCGCTCAAACACGATATCCTCATCTTTATCGACCACCAGATCGGAAAATACCATCCCCTTGATTCTATCAAGCGGATGTTCCCCTACCTGCGCTACCCGAATGTGCACCTTGCCCTTGACCCTGAATGGCGCACCACCAAGCCCATGAAAGAAATCGGCACAGTAACCGCCGAAGAGATTAACCAGGCCCAAAAAGCCATGGAAGATTATATCACCGCAAACAAAATACCCGGGGAACGGCTCCTGGTTATCCACCAGTTTAATATAAACATGATCTCCAACCGGGAACGGGTGCGGGCCAACTTCGACCGGGTGCGCCTGGTGCACTGCGCTGACGGCTTCGGGCCGCCCCACCTTAAACGGGACTCCTACGCAGTCAACGCCAGGGCCGGGAATATGCCGATTAAAGGCTTCAAGCTCTTCTATAATTTCGGCATCCCCGGCGCAGGCTACGACAACCCGCTCCTTACCCCCAAGCAGGTCTTTGAACTCAACCCCCGCCCCTATGTTATTATGTACCAGTAGAGCCTAAAGCGGCAGCGCCTGTATACCCCGGCTCCTCAGCGCTTGGGCAAACTCCGCAAGGTCTTCCCCGCAGAGGGGGCGGGCGTCCTTAAGCGCATAGTCCCGGCCAAGGAGCCGGCACTTGTGTTTCCCGAACTGATGGAAGGGCAGGAGCTGGACCTCCTTTACCCCTGCGGAAGCGAGTGGCGCCGTATATGAGGCCGCGTCCGCAAGGGTGTCGTTGCAGCCGGTAATCACAGGAAGGCGGACAAGCACGGGCCGCCCGCTCTTCACGAGGGATTTGAGGTTAGCGAGAATACTGTCGTTATACACGCCGGTAAACTGGCGGTGCCGCTCCCGGTGGTGGTGTTTAAGGTCAAAAAGAATAAGGCCGCTTTTATCCGTCACGCGGTCAAACACATAAGCCGGCGCGAAGCCGGACGTTTCGACAGCCCGGTGGATACCTTCCCGGCCCAGAATGTCAAGCAGGGCCCCGGCGAAGCCGCTCTGGGCAAGAACCTCCCCGCCTGTAAGGGTAACGCCGCCGCCGCGCCTTCAGCGCTCACCGACTCTCCGGCAAGGGAAAGGGCCCTGCCCGGACACGCGGCGGCGCAGGCGCCGTAGCCGGTGCTGCGCCGGCTCATTCCAGAGCGCCTGCACCTTCACGGATTGGGATTCAGGATTGGAACACCAGCAGCATGAAAGGGGGCATCCCTTCAAGAACACGGCGGTTCTGATACCCGGCCCGTCATGGATGCTAAACTTTTGTATGTTAAAAATAATGCCGCGCATCATACTCTCAACTATAATCAAGGAAAGGGCCTACAGCTACACCGCAGGGTGTGCAGGCGCTTACGCGCCTCTTTAAGAGAATTTGGGGGAACCAGTTCCCCCAAACCCCCAACCAACGGCTTCCTGCCTCGCGCCCGTGCGCTATCGAAGCCCGCTGAGGCGCCGCTTCGGGGTTGTGACTAAACCCGCAAACCCTCCCGCCGCAAGAAGCACCTGAATCCCCCGCAGGGGGTTAGGGGTTTTCGTTTAATTCGTGGAGTTCCTTGAGGTTCCGCAGCTTAAACGTCGCCTTTTCCTGAATCTGCCTGACCCGCTCACGGGTAATGCCCAGGATCTTGCCGGTCTCTTCCAGCGTCAAGGGCCCCTCGCCGGCAAGGCCGAAACGCAGCTGCATAATTTTCATCTCCCGTTCCGAAAGATACGAAAGAATATCCTCCATCGCCTCTTGAAGGGTTATAGAAAAAGCCATGTCAAAAGGCTCCTCAAGGTTCTCGTCCTTAATAAGGTCCGAAAGCCGCGTAAGGTTGCCGTCGTCAACAATCGTGTCCAGGCTGGTGGTCTCCTGAGAAAGCTTTACAATCTCTTTGACTTTGGCAAGGGGCAGCCCTAAGTATTCGGAAAGCTCCTCGTTGCTCGGATCACGCCCCAGGTCCTGGGTAAGCTGTTTTGAAACAAAATAGCATTTCTTAATCGTGTTCAGCATATGAATAGGGATGCGGATCACCCGCCCTTTGTCAGCGATGCTCTTTATGATAGCCTGCCGTATCCACCAGGTGCCGTAGGTGGAAAACCGGCACCCCCTTGTGTAATCAAAGCGCTCCACCGCCTCAATAAGCCCGATGTTCCCTTCGTCAATCAGGTCAAGAAGGGACAAACCTCGATGCTGGTAGTTCTTCGCTATGGAAACCACCAGACGGAGGTTGGAGTTAATCATCTTGTTTTTATACGACTGAAGCAGGCTGTCAAGTTCCTCCCGCTCGCTCCGGTAGGGACCATCCTCCTCGCGCCCCCGGTTCCACTCCTCAAACTCCCGCAGTTTCTGCCGGAGCACCACTATCTTTTCCCCGATAATCTGCTCTTCGTCAACGGTTAAAAGGGGAAATTTGGAAATCTGCTTGAAATACAGCGCCAAAGGATCAGTTTCTTTGGAAAGCCTCGATTTTCTGAGACTCTTCGAGGCGCGGGAATTCTGCTGCCGCTTCTTGGAATGTGTCTTTTCCGCTCCTGAATCACCCATAGGATATAACATAACCTCTTTTTTTTTGACTATTCGTTCTACTTCTGTAGAAACGCCTGTTTTTAACATAACCTACCTCCCCTTTGAGGCTCTGGGATTTTTTTTCTATAAAAACCAGATAAGAGCCGCGGTGCCGCAAGGCGTCTTATTATGCCCGCGGAGCTTTGGCAGGGTCAATAGGGGTGCTGCTCTGATACACAAGAAAAAACAACTGGGGTTTCCTTGATACCGCGTCAATGCCTAATTTCCCAAGCTCGCTTCCGGGCTTTACCTTGTCGCCTTCTTTTACCGTTAAACTCTCACAACCGCCATACACATATAAATAGCCGCCGCTTACCTGTACAATCGCTACCTTGCCGAAGCCCCGGTAGGGCCCGGCGGATACTACCGTCCCCTGGGTGAGGCTTTTCACCGGCTCTGACCGTTCCCCAAGAAGCGCCACCCCGTAGAGTTTGCCGGTCATGTACAGCACCGCTTTAGCGGCCACCGGCCAGCGTATGGAATCATCCACCGCTTTTGGCTCCATGACCCGGGTGCCGCTTGAACCGAAAGGGGGCGGCCTTCCTGAGGCGCTTGAAGGCGCCGGCGGCGGAAGCGCCGTTTCTCCCGCCCTATGCCGCTCTTCAGGCTTCAGCGGTATCTTTAACAGATCCCCCTCTTTAAGCACATAGGCTTCGGAAAAATTATTGGCGTTCCGTAAAGATTGCAGGGTAATATCGTACTGCCGCGCTATACTATACAGGGTGTCCCCCCGTTTAACCCGATATTCCCCAAGGCCGGACGCGGTTCCCGCAGGTATGGCCAGACGCTGGCCTGCCCGCAGTTTCTGAGGGTCAAGCACCCCGTTAAACCGCATAAGCTCATCGATGTCCACCTTGTAAGAACGGGCTATAGAATAAATCGTTTCCCCCCTCTGAACAATATGAATCGTTTCTTGCGCGTTTATGCCCGCCGCCGCTGCCAAACCGAGCGCCAGCATATATAAAAAAGAATTGAAGGCTCTATATCGACGATTCATAATATTTCTTTATCGGTATTTCTGCCTTTTTTATATACGCTACTAAGAGAATATATCCTGTATCCCGCCGGGGCACAAGCGTTTTATGACGCCCTTGCATAACAGAGTGCTAATGTTTAAATTATACCCCATAAAATATTATCTATTATTTCCAAAAAGGGGGTACACTGTAGGTATGGCTACTGAAATTGAATTAAAAGCGTGGGTCCGCGAACCGGAGGCCCTGCGGGAACGGCTGAACGCTCTTGCCAAGGAGGCGGGTTCTTTTGAGAAAGAGGATTCGTATTGGTATGATCCGGCAGGGCGGCTCTCCTCGTCGGGTATCAGGATACGCAAAGAGACCGATGAGGACACCCAAGGCGCGGTTACCCGGGCCGTGCGGGTCACGTACAAGCACAAAGAAATCCGCGGCAGCGTTGAGGTAAACGACGAGCATGAGTTCAGCGTGTCTGACGACCGCCCTTTTGAGGATCTGCTTATACGGCTGGGATTTGTGCGGGGAAGCTGCAAGCATAAGCGGGGCTGGTCATGGGATTATGCGCCGGTTACTGCGGAGCTTTCTTTTGTCGAGGGGCTCGGCTGGTTTGTGGAACTTGAGATACTGGCGGATTCTGACCGGCCCGAGGTGGTGCAGGCCGCAAGAGCCAGCCTGCTTGCGGCTTTGGATGCGGTCGGCGTGGGGGCGGAGCACATTGAGACCCGTTACTATACTGAGATGCTTCTTCACAAACGGATTTCCGCCGCAAGCGGCCTCTAACAGCCGCAGGCTGTTTCACACCCTGCGGGGGATTCACGTGCTTCTCGCGGCGATAGGGTTTGCCCCCTGCGGGGGATTCACGTGCTTCTTGCAGCGATAGGGTTTGCGGTTTTAGTCACAACCCCGAAGCGGCGCCTCAGCGGAATTCGACGGCGTTAGCGGCGCAGCGCAGGTAGCCTTTATAGGGGGTTTGGGGGAACTGGTTCCCCCAAATTCTTCCCAAAGAGGCGCGAAGCGCCGATAATTCATTATAAAACAATGAGTTGTTTGTACAAAAAACAGCGCCCCGAAACCTTACCGGTAGTTACCGGAACGTCAGCGGTAGTTACCGGAGCCTTGCCGGTAGTTACCGGAGCGTTAGCGGTAACTGCCCCGAAGCCGGATTGCACCCAGTCTGCGCCTTTCTGTAATACGGCGTACCCGCGGGTATATACCTTTTTTATTTCTTTATACCAGCCGTGAGCGCGGCGTGTGCAGCGGCCCCTGCACAAAAGGCCGGACAGGGTAAACCGTACACGGAACGAGTCATTTGGTATACGGAGCGAGTCATCCTGTACACGGAACAAGTCATTTGGTATACGGAGCGAGTCATCCTGTACACGGAATAAGTCATTTGGTATACGGAGCGAGTCATCCTGTACACGGAACAAGTCATTCTGTACACGGAATAGGTTATTCTGTAC
>JAITHF010000081.1 GCA_031280115.1 Spirochaetaceae bacterium
GCTTTTTCCGCAAGGCTTTCCACCGAGGCGGCGCCGTCAAGCAGGGAAAAATCCGTATGCGTATGGAGGTGTACAAAATCAGTCATAGCGGCCAGCATACCCCAAAACCGCGCCTGCGCCAACCTGCTTGCGGTTGACTATGGCAGGCTCTTATTGGTATATTCTATATAAGCAATAGCATCATAATTAAACCAAACGGAGGTTACACATGAATGTAAAACCCTTAGCAGACCGAGTCATGGTTAAACTGGAAAAAAATGAGTCAAAGACCGCCGGAGGAATTATTATCCCCGATACGGCCCAAGAGAAAACCCAGACCGGTCTTGTGGTGGCGGTAGGCGATGACGCCGAGAAAATCAAGGTCAAAGCGGGTGAAAAGGTTATGTATGATAAATATGCCGGCACCGCGGTGAAGATCGACGGCGTGGAACACCTTATTCTCAAAATGGCGGATGTTATCGCGGTTATTGAGTAGGCGCCGCCGCCCTTAACATACAAAAACCCGGTGTTTCTGCCGGGTTTTTTGTTTTTTGCCCCCTGATAAGCCGCCTATCGCTGTATCCGCGCGGACCCGCCTTGGGCAAAGGCTTCCACCTGATCCAGACTCACCATAGACGTATCCCCCGGTGTGGTGGTAAGGAGCGCCCCGTGCGCCCATCCGAGCTTGAGAGCTTCTTCCGGCGTCTTTTGGGCGAGCAATCCATAAAAAAGCCCCGCCGCAAAGCCGTCGCCGCCGCCTACGCGGTCGTATACATCCAGTTCGCAGACCGGCGCCGTATAGCTCGCGCCGTCAAGCCACAGCACCGCGCTCCATCGGTGGCGGTTTGCGGAATGAACCTCCCGCAAGGTGGTAGCCGCCGCTTTTATGTTGGGAAAGTCTTGCCTTACCTGCGCTATCATGGCGAAAAACGCCGAAGGATCCAGCTTATCTGCGGATTCTGCGTCAGGGCCCTGCAATCCCAAGCCTTTTTGCAAGTCTTCCTCGCTGCCCACAAGCACATCCACATAGCGGACGATATTCCGCAGGGTCTTTGCCGCCCGCTCTTCGGCGCGGGACGGGCTCAGTCCCTGTTCGGCGGCGGCGGCGGCCCAGAGTTTCGCCCGATAGTTAATATCAAACGAGACCACCGCTCCGGCGTTTCTGGCCGCTTGCATGGCCTCGGCAACCAATTCTGACGCGGCAGGAGACAGGGCAGAGAAGATGCCGCCTGAATGGAACCAGCGTATGCCTCTTTTGAAGCGCCTGTCCCAGTCAAAGCTCCCGGGGCCAAGGAGCCCTGCGGCCTCGTTGGACCGGTTGTAAAATACCACCGGCGCCCGCGCCCCCTGCCCCCGGTCGCTCCACACGATAGCCATGTGGGGCCCCCGCACCCCGTCAAAGGAGAAACGTTTGTAATAGCCGCTTACGCCGGCTTTCCGCACCGCCGCTTCCACCCGCCTGCCGATAGGATAGTCAACCATCGCGCTGGCCACGGCGGTTTTAAGGCCGAAACAGGCGGAAAGATTAGCGGCCACGTTATATTCGCCCCCTGAAACGTGCAGTGAATAATAATCCGCCTGATCAAAGGGAATAACCCCCGGATCAAGGCGGGTAACAAGGGCTCCTAGTGCAAGGAAATCTTTTCCCCCATGCGGCGGCGGCGGCGGAATCCATAACAGCGCCATAATACGCTCCTTAAAAAGATATGTTTATGTATATATGCTTCGTTTTTCCGGCAGTTACAGACGCAGCGCTTCCACCATATAGCGGATGTCCATGCCGTCGGCGCCTAATTTCCGCATTTCGATAACAAAAATAACCGACCCGTCTCGAGGCGCCGCCATAACCTTTCTAATGCGGTACGAGTTTATAAGGGGGCGCCGTATCTGGGGGTTCCCTATCATATAGGTTTTCCGCGACCCGTCCCAGCCGGTACGTTCAAGGGTAATATAAAAAGAAGACGCCAGATTGGAGCCTGAACCTTCAAGGCGGGGAACCAGTTGGGCCCGGTAGTAATGGCTGGTGCTGAAGTCCCGGAATTCGATAATCTCTCCCAGAGGCGCCGGGCCGCCGCCGCCGTCATCAAGCGCCACATAGAGCGCCTGCCCTTGGAGGAGGTAGCTTACCCCGTAGCGCTCAGCCAGGGCGGCGCTGCGGGCGATAAGCCGGTAGAGCGCCCCTGACCCGTCCTGACCGGCTGTAACCGGCGCGTCATGCACAAAAGACACTTTGCCGCCGGCGGCAAAATTATTCTGCGGCACGTCAACGATAAAAAGGTCTGCCCAAGGCTTGAGCGTCCCTGACTGCACGCCGTACTGGGCGAACATATAGATCCTGCCGTCCGCCGAGAACCCAAGGTCAACATACGCGGCAATATCACCGGCGCAGAGGGCTTTGCCGCGGAGCAGGAAAAGGATCATAAGGATCATACAGAAGAAGGTTTTGCGCCAAATGCGCCAAAAAAATAGAATGCCGCCGGCTGCCGGCGGTTTTTTGGAAGGTTCAGCAGGCTTGGCGGACAAAAATTGTTTTTCCCCTTTTTCCCCTTTTTCCCCTTTTTCCCCAACCATAGAAAGGCTTCTCGCTGTCATATTTTATACTATCGGAATAAACCTCCAACTCTTGAGCCGTGTGAAAGCGCGGTATTGCCGCGGGAGGAGCCGCCCTCCCCCGGATGATTACCGGTTCCGTCTTTCCTCTTGGGTCTTACATTCTATGCACATAAGCGCGTAGGGTATGGCCTCGAGCCTGTCTTGAGGGATACGCTTGCCGCATTTCATACACAGCCCGTATTTCCCCTGCTGGATACGGGTCAGCGCCGAATCGATAAGTTTGAGCCGTTTAAGTTCCTGAGCGCCGATAGCCTCTATCATTTTGCGATCAATATCATCAGAGGCGATATCCGCCAAGTCCTTGGGATCCATGCCCTCCACGATTTCCTTAAAATTCTCATTGCTGGCAATAAGGTTTGAGACGATCTCTTTTTTAAGGTTCATAAGGGATGTATGTATCCGTTCCACAAAAGTCTGTTCCATAGGGAATTCCTCCTTTGGCTTTCTAAAATATATATAATGATATATACATTTAAAGCGGTTTTTAAATATTTCTATGAAAATATCCCAATAATTCCCCCTGCGGCCCCCTGCGGGGGTTTCAATGGCACATCGCAGGTTCGGGGTGCAGCGCTTTCTTGAAGATGCGCCTCAGCGGGCTTCGCAGGCGAAAGGGCGCAGCCTGCGGGGAAAAGTTTTGTTGACCGCTCTGCCTGCTTTTGGTATATTTAATAAAAGTCGAATAGACCTGCCCACGCAATGGGGGAAATCTAATTTTAGTGAGGTGTGTTATGAGAAGATATATATGCGAGACCTGCGGATATATCTATGATCCTACAGAAGGGGACAAAAGCGCGGGAATGAAGCCGGGAACGGCTTTCACGGACTTGCCAGCGGACTGGATCTGTCCAACCTGCGGGCATGGGAAAGAGGTTTTTTCTCCGAACAGCTAAAGGCGCCTTATGCTTTCGCGAGAAGATTTTGTATTTACTATCGGGTATGACGGCCCCGCGGCGGTGGTGGACGGCCAGGCCAAACGAAAGTATGGCAGGCTCCTTACCCAAGATCTGGCGGAACAGGGGCTTTTCCGGGCAGCCTATTCTTCTGCTATCTATTCCCAAAACAAAGCAGAGATAGAAACCGTGGTCGCCCTGTATAATAAAGCTGCCGGCACATCCTATACCGCCGGCTCCCCGCTGGATAGGCTCTTTGGGGTCTTTCCGGTGGAAGTGAAGCGGGCCATAGTGCTTTAGCGCCGCGGCAGAGGGTTGCCGCGGTACTAAAAGCCTATTCCAGCACCACAACCTCCCGTATAACCCGCCTGACCCCCAAAACTTGATTATTCGCAAGGATTATCTCTACCAGCTCCACCCGTGCGCGTATCGTTACTGTATGCTGGTCCCGCCCTTCAAAAACCCGCTTTTCTTCCTCGTCAATGTACCAGTCCCGCTGGGCATCATCGGTAACCACCGTGCGCGGGAAGGGCATATTGCCCACAAGGCGCACGGTGCCCGTAACCTCTACCAGCTGCCCTGAAACAACCGAATCAAGCTCAGACCCTGAAATGACCGGCTCCTCAGGCGCTGTTGGTTTGCTTCCTTGCTGTCCTTTTGCGAACAGCGCGAAAGGCAAGAGAAAGATACTTGCCGCCGCAAGCAGTTTCATACGTGTTTTCTTCATACGAACATCCTTTATCCACTTAGTTATTTTCGTAAAACGCCGGCTGTTTCCGCAAAAGGCCGGCGGCTTTGGCAAACAGGTCCCGCAGGTACGCCCCTTCCCACGGCGAAAGGCCGGCGCGGGAAAAAATATCCCGCAGAAGCCGCTCCTGCTCGGTTCTGCCGGCTTGTTTATAAAAGCCTACAGACGCAAGCGAACCGGTTACGGCTTCCGCCAGCGTTTCAAGGGCGCTTTGATCCAGGGGGGACCATTCGCCTTGAACGCTTCCAGGGGCGCCTAAAACCCGAAAGAGCTGATACGTGTAGATTTGTACCGCGTGGGAGAGGTTAAGCGACGGAAACGCTCTATCCGATGGAATATGGGACGCCAGATTGCACAGGGAAAGCTCCTGGTCCTCAAGCCCGGTCCGCTCGCTGCCGAAGACCAGCGCCGCCTGCCCGGGCCGGGCGCTGAGGTAGCGCGCCAGCGTTTCCGGGCTTACGCTTATATGTTTGCGCTTCTGCCCCCGGCGGCGGGTGATTCCCACCACAAGAGGGTAGGGCTTAACGGCTTGGGCAAGGGAATCGAACCGTCCGGCGTTTTCCCATAGTTCCCCTGCGTGAAGGGCCCGCGCCAGCGCCGCCTCTTTGTCCAGGGGTCCGGCGGAAACGACGAGGAGCCGGGAGAGCCCCATGTTTTTCATTGCCCGGCATACAGCGCCCACGTTTCCCCCCTCTTTTGGACGGGAAAGGACGATAACAATATCCTTTAGAACCATACCTTTATTATAGCGCGGGAAAAGGCGCAGGTCTACCTGCCCGCGCCGCCGCCGCAGGCGGGCTTTAGATTTGAGTACCCTGCTGACGATACATGAAGATATATGATTCGTTTTAGCTGCGTTATTCTTCTTGGGGCCCTCATTTTTTCCTGCAAGACAAGCGAGCCTCCCCTTCGGCCCGCGCCGCCCCCGGCGCAGGCGCAGGCTGACCTTGCGCCCTGGGGCGCGCTGTCCTTTGAGCGGCTTACTGCGGAGGATCCTGACCGGTTCACCCTTTATTTCGCGCTGGAGATAGAAAATCCGCGGGCAGACAGGGCGGAGATTGCTATTGAGGGCTGGCATATCGCCATAAGCGGCCAGGGCCCGCCGAAAGGCGCGGCGCTGCGCCTTGTTTCAGAGAGCCCTCACGTGGAGCCGCGTTCCCGGGCCTGTTTTTCTCTGGGGCTTGATGTGGACATGGCCGGATTTTCCCCGAAAGAGGGCGGGGGTATTGCTGAATACGAGGCCGCCCTGGAGGTTACCCTGGGCCTTGCCTTTGGCCGTCGGGCAGCGGAGGCCGTACTGGTGCGGAGCGAGGCGGTGATCCCGCGGATACAGGAGCCTGAGTTTACGATTACGGCTATTGCGGTGAGCCGGGCGGAGCAGACCCGTTTTCGGGTGAGCCTTCAAATTGCCAATCCCAACCAGTTTCCGCTGGAGCTTTCCTCTTTAACCTACACGTTTTACGGGGACGGCGCGTTGTGGGCTGACGGGAAGAAGGAGCTGCTGCTTCCTATTCCGGCGGGCAGTTCTGCCGAGACCCAGGTGTTTCTTATGACAAGCGGCCTTGAAGTTCACCGTTCATGGCAAGATGAGCTGGATCAGCTTACGCAGGTTCAGTACCGGCTTACCGGAGAGTCCATGATACATACGAATATCATCTTTCTTCCGGCGTTCCGCATGGACTTTGATCTCTCACGCCCCCTGCGGGGGTTTTAAGTGCTTCTCGCGGCGATAGGTTCGCACGTTTAGTCACCCCCTGCGGGGGATTCACGTGCTTCCTGCGGCGATAGGGTTCGCAATTTTAGTCACAACCCTGAAGGATGGGTCTCAGCGGAATTCGCAGGTGAAAGGGCGCAGCGCATGAAGCCTTTAGCGGGGGTTTGGGGGCAGCCGGAGGCTGTTTCAGCAGCCGTGGTTTGCACTATGAGGCGCAAAACAAGAAGCGCAGGGAAAAAAGCCCCCAAATTCTTCCCAAAGAGGCGCAAGCGCCGATAACTCATTATACAACAATGATTTATGCAGGGGGCGGCGCATAATATTCCCTGTATAAAACAGCGCCCCCCTGCCTTAGCGGTAGGTGCCGGAGCGTGAGCGGTAGGTGCCGGAGCGTGAGCGGTAACTGCCCCGAAGCCGGACGGCACCCAATCTGCGCCTTTCTGTAATACGGCGTACCCGCGGGTATATACCTTTTTTATTTCTTTATACCAGCCGTGAGCGCGGCGTGTGCAGCGGCCCCTGTACAAAAGGCCGGACAGGGTAAACCGTACATGGAACGAGTCATTTGGTATACGGAGCGAGTCATCCTGTACACGGAATAAGTCATTTGGTATACGGAGCGAGTCATCCTGTACACGGAATAAGTCATTTGGTATACGGAGCGAGTCATCCTGTACACGGAACAAGTCATTCTGTACACGGAATAGGTTATTCTGTAC
>JAITHF010000084.1 GCA_031280115.1 Spirochaetaceae bacterium
TACTGTTCAAAAGGCCGTCTAACGTTACCTGAAATATAAACGCCCTGTATTTCAAGGGAACCGAAATTTATAACTTTCCCTTGATTATTGTATGATACCAAAACAATATCTATGTTCCCGCTGACTGTCCGCTTGAGTCATTTAACCTAACTTCTGTTAAAGAAGTCCACATTGTATCCAGCGGAAAAAAGAAATTTGCCGCATCTTCAGCGATTAGCCAATTTTCCCTAAAACGTATTGGGCAGGTTATGGCAATATCTTCTTTGTCGAATACCGAACATACCCCTAACGGATCATGTGCTTTATCCTTTGTGCAGGAAGGGACTTTATTATTATAAGGACATAATTTATTTTTTCTATAGCGGTTCGCTTCGGCCTCCAAATTATCAATGGGAAATCCGAATACTTCAGCCAATGGATTCTTTTTCGCCATAAACCCCTCCACCAAAACTGCCTCAAATTAATTATTACATTACTTTTATTTTTTTACAAGAAGGGTAAAACCCCCTATTAAAATCATTTTTCAATGGGAAAATGTATGATTTTTATAGTTTTTAAAACAAATTCGGGATTTATGGCGCTTAACGTTCGGCTATGCGCGATGTTTGGGCGGTGCGCGCAGGCTTGGCATGGGCCGCGCCTCGGTACTCCATTACTTTTATACTTCGTATGAAATGCAAATAATCAGTGCTTTTACTTTTTCCGTCCGCTATTTTGACCATACAATTGGGTTGTTTGAGCGCAGGGCGGCGTATTTTGTACACAGGGCGCATTATTCTTAACACAGTCCGGTGCGTTTTGTGTACAGACTGCGTTATTCTTAGTACAGTCCGGCGCGTTTTGTACACAGTTTAACTTAGGCTGTACACAATCTAACATAGACGGTACACAGTTTGACTTTCAGACTACAAGTCTAGCGTTGTCAGACTTTAGACTGAATGTTGTTCTGTACACGTTTTAAGTCATCCTGTACACGCCTTGGGTTGTCAGGCGCAAAGTATGAGGAAACATTTCGCAGGATTCCGAGGGTTTTAGCCCCTGCCGGCCTTGCGGAAATACATAGGGGCCCTGCGGCGCAGGCAAGGGCACACAAGAAAACAGCCGGCACACCGAGCCAGCGTATAATAACCGGTATGCGTTTATAGAGGTTTTTTATTTCTGCCAGCGGGGCGCAGCGTCATGCGGGACCTTTGAACCAGACCTGGCCGGAGCCTCTTACGGGAGCTAGAGCGCGGCGATGAGGGCGAAGAGCGATTGATACTCAGGGCTTTGTTTAAACCTCCTCACATCCTCAGCGGAAAGGTATGCGGTTAATTCCAGAAGATACGCCAAAAGCTCGCGTACCGCCGTATTATCCACATCCTTGAAATACCGGTCCGGAGCGCGGGAAAGGGGCGCGGCCTTTTGAGGGGCGCCGGCGTTTCTGTCCAGCCCGCCGCCCCCGGCGTACGGCGCCAAGTCCTGTTCACTGACAATCCTTCGTTTTATGGGCGGGGCGCCGGCGTTTCTGTCCGGCCTGCCGCTTCCGGCGTACGGCGCCAAGTCCTGTTCGCTGACAATCCTTCGTTTTAGTGGCGGGGCGCCGGCGTTTCTGTCCAGCCCGCCGCTTCCGGCGTTTGGCGCCAAGTCCTGTTCATTGATAACCCTTCGTTTTACCGGGCCCGGCGCCGCCGGCGCCTTGTATTCGCAGGGCCCGGCGTCGGCGTCTTCTATAATAATCATACCGGCGCGGTCAAACGCAGCCCCTGCCGCTTCCCGCGTCAAAAGGCAGGGGGTTCCGGCTTCTGCAAGCCGCAGGTTGTCCGCGGCCTTCCGGCAGTTCGGGTCAGTACGAAGAGCCTGTTTAAAATACGCTGCCGCTGCCCGGTGCCTCCCCTGCGCCAGCAGCGCCGCACCCATATTATTAAGCGCCCCGGGATGGGCCGGATCCGTGAAAAGAGTGTCCATAAATAACGCAAGCGCCGCGCGGGTCTTGCCCTGCTGAAAAAGGAGGGCCCCGAGATTACGCCGCGGCGCGTCCCAGCCCGGTTTGTGTTCAAGCGCCTTCTGGTACATAAAAGCCGCGTCCTTAAACCGCTCCCAGCGCTCAAGAAGCGCGCCGTAGTTGAAAAGGAGCGCCGGATTGTCTTGATCAAGGGTAAGGCCCTGTTGGAAAACCAGCAGGGCTTTGGTTTGCTCCCCCGCGTCCGCGTAGGTTACGCCCAGATTGTTGTACGAAGGGATATGGTTCCGGTCCAGTTTGAGAATATCCGTATATGAAAGGCACGCGGCCTTATGGTTTCCCAGCTTTCGCAGCAGGTTTCCCTTATGAAAATGAAAATCAAGCCGCCCGGGAGCGGTTTTGGACGCTTGGGTGAACACCCGCAGAGCGTCTTTAAGCCGCCCTGCCTGCCGGTAAAGATGCCCCATCATATCGAGCGCCGCCAAATCCTGCGAATCCGCAGCCAGAAGGCGCCGCAGCAACGCCATAGCCTCAAGGGTCTTGCCGCTTTCGGCCAGCAGCGCCGCCAGAAACAACGGGGATTCCGGTTCTTGTTCCTGCATCTTTCGCCCCGCCGGCCCTTCTAAACGTTTTTCAGCTTCTTCGCAGCGTCCGGAACCGGCTGGCCGGCGCGCCTGTTTCAGCGGGCGGGGCTCTTCCGGACCCGCAGGACTCATTCGCGGTTCCTTAAAGGCCGCGCGCTTACTTCACGGGAAAATACGCCTATATGGAGCGGGTCCAGCCTGTCATAGGCGGCCACGGCAAAGTAATACAGCGTTCCGTTGGTAAGTCCGCCAATACGCACGGAGGTGGACTTACCCACGTTGACAGGGGAATCCCCGATGGCGGCTCCTTCGCCAAAGTATTCCCCGCTTGCGGTGCCGTAGTAGAGCAGGTAGCCCGCCGCGTCCCGGTCCGGACTGGCGCGCCATGAAATATCAATAGCGCCGTCCCGGGCTATGGCGGTTATCTGCGAAGGCGCCCGAGGCGGCTCGTCCGGCAGGTAGGTAACGCTGATTTCGTCAAGATAGGGCGTTGTCTCCCCATCCCCGCTGGGATAAAACGCCGCGGCAATCTGGATGTACCGCCCGTGAATGCCGTGCAACTCGGTTCCGGGGGTAAAAGACTGCCATTCCACGCCGTCCCAGCGGTAGGGGGATTCGCCTGCGCGGATAAAAAACTGTATCATCGCGTCATCGGGAAACCGGAAGTTCCCGTTGCTGGCGTATTCGTTCTGGATAACCCCTCCGGTATTGGAGGTTCTTCCGCCGGCGGCCTCGATTTTAAGCACCCGGCTGTTATATTCTCCCAGATCAAGGGATCGTGTTTCTATTCTGCCGCCCTGCCGGGGGTACTTGCGGATCAACGGGTCAGGCGCAAAGCGGCTGTGGATTTTGAACTCGTCCAGCATACCCATAAACCGGTTCCCCAGTATAAAACTGCCGCCCTGCCCTACCACGGGGTAATAGATCTGCCCCCCTTCCCGTCCGTTTCTGGTAGTATACACCATGTCTTCGCTCTGGCCGTTCACCAGATATTCCAAAAGACCGGTCTCGGAATCAAAGCGGACAAGATGGTGGCTCCATGTCCGGGGAATAAGCGCGGCAACGCCGCTAAGAGACACTGTTGTCCGGCTGTCATCAGCGTCAAGGTCGAAAAAGTCCGAAAAAGTCCATTGGAGTCGGTTTCTGGACGCGGCGCATTGTATCCGCTGGACCTGCTGCCGTGCGGCGTTCCATGCGAAGATATGTTCGCCGTTTTCCATGTTCAAGGGAAAGAGCCAGAATTCTATCGAAAAGTCTTTAAGGCGCCTGCCGGGGAAGAACAGGGCGCTTTGATCCATGGGGGTAAGGCGCAAAGGCCCTGCTATCCCCGGATCCTCCCGCCCCGGATGATAGATCATGGCGCCGGAAAACAGCGCGGCGCCCATGCCGATTCTCGCTAAACGCCGGTCCGCCGCTGAAAGCCCTTCGGAAACAGAGAGGAGGTACCGGCCTGCCTGGTCCTTAAAGAGCGCGGGATCGGCTTCGTCAAAAGACAGGGACATATCAAGGGAAGAATCTGCGCCGGACATGGCTGACGAGGAAAGAACCAGCACCGGATAGGGCCTTATGGCGTATATCTCGGTAACGCCGTTCCGGTTCGCTACAGCGTTCCAGCCTGTGCCCGCGCCGATGACGAGGATTTTTTCTCCAACCCCGAAAAGGGGGCTGCCAAAAATCAAAAAAAACAGGTATAATGCAGGTATGCTTACGGTTTCTTTTTTCATATATACGTTCCCCTTTTTTTATCGGAAGAAATGCCTATGAACAACGCAGGGTTTTCTGAAAATTATAGCGCCCTCAAAGCCATTGCCGCTGACGCGCCTCTTGAACCGGGGGTCTACCTCTGGTTTGGCCACGAGAACCGGATTATCTATGTGGGAAAAGCCAAGTCCCTGCGGCACCGGCTGCGTTCCTATTTTTCCGGCGCCCCTGACCCCAAAACCGGCGTGCTCCTCAAATACTCGCAGCGTATTGAAACCATTATCACCCCTAGCGAATACGACGCGCTGCTTCTCGAAAATACCCTTATCAAACAGCATACCCCAAAATACAACATCGACCTTAAAGATGGCAAGACCTATCCGGTCATCCGCATCACTTCAGAAGCCTTTCCCCGGGTGTTCAAGACGCGGCATATTGTCCGGGACAATTCCTCCTACTTCGGCCCCTTTCCCGACTCAGCCGCAGCAAGCGCCCTCTTAGACCTTATTTACCGGCTTTTCCCCCTGCGTACATGCCGGGTCCTGCGGAAACGGGCGGCGCCCTGTATCTATTATCATATCAAGCGGTGCGCGGCGCCGTGCTGCGGGCGGATAAGCGGCGGGGAGTACAGGAAGCATATCCTCCGTATACAGCGGCTTCTTGAGGGGGAAACAAGCGCTCTTGTCATGGAACTCACTGAACGTATGCACCATGAGGCCCGGGCTATGCGTTTTGAGCGGGCCGCCGGTATCAGGGATGCTATAAAAGCCGTTGAAAGCCTTTCGGAAACCGGACTGGCCGTTGACTTTGACCCGCAGGGGCGGGACTATATCGCCTGGGCCTCCCAGGGGGTGCTTGCCACCTTTACGGTTTTTTCCATGCGCGGCGGGAAACTCGTGGGACGGGATCTGTTCCGCGCCTGCTCTGCCGCCGGTGAGGAGGAGTCGTTTGAAACTTTTGCCGCGGCATACTATACGCAGAGCCGCCTCCCGCCGGAAGCTATTTACCTGCCCGCCCATTTCTCATCCCCCGCCCTTGGAAGGTGGTTCCTTGAGCGTTTCGGCTATGAGCCGCGCCTGCTTGTTCCCCATGAGAAGCGCCACGCCGCCGCGCTGGCAATGGCGCGGCAGAACGCGCTTGAAGACCTGAGGCTGCGGCTCAAGGAACGGGGCGCGGGCCCGGCGCTGGACGACCTTGCGCGGATTTTACACCTTGCGGCGCGCCCCGAGCGGATTGAGGGATTTGACATTTCCCAGCTTGACGGCAAACATCCGGTGGCCTCGCTTGTTTCTTTTAAGGACGGAATCCCTGACCGTAAGAACTACCGGCATTTCAAACTCAAGACCGTGGCAGGGGTGGTGGACGATGTGGCGGCCATGCGGGAGGCGGTGCGCCGGCGGTACGCCCGCCTGCTGGCTGAGGGCGCGGACCTGCCGGATCTGGTACTGGTGGACGGCGGCGCGGGGCAGGCAAACGCGGCAAAGGGCGAGATAGAATCCCTGGGGCTTGCTATAGGCGTGGCCGGCCTTGCCAAGCGCGACGAGGAGATCTGGCTTCCCGGGGTAGCAGCGCCGATACAGCTCTCCCGCCGCTCCGAAGCCCTCAAGGTCCTACAGCTTCTGCGGGACGAGGCGCACCGGTTCGCCACGGGTTTAAATCAGCGGCTCAGGTCAAAAGACATTGCTTTTGCTCTTTTGGAGGGGGTTGGCGGAATCAGGCGCAAACAGGCGGAAACGCTTATGAAAGCCTTCGGCGGACTTGAAAAGATAGCGTCAGCGGACCTAGCGGATCTTATGTCCCGCGCCGGCCTCAGCAGGGCCGCCGCCGAAGCGGTTCAAGAGGCGGCCCGGCGCCGTGTAGAGGCCCGGCCCTCTCTTCAAGAACGCCGCGCCGCCGGCATAGGCGAATCCCTCGCTGATCAAGCGCTTTTAAACTAATTTTGAAAAAGACGGCTGGCGCGGGTCTTGGGCGCAGTCTTTGCCCCTGCCGCTGAGAATGTCCAAGCCGTGATCCAGCGTGTCCATAAGGTATTCAAGATGCTCCCGCACCGCTTTCGGGCTTCCGGGCAGATTGATAATCAAAGTCTTCCCTCTAATCCCCGCCACAGCCCGGCTGAGCATCGCCCGTTTGGTGATAGCCAGGCTGTACTGGCGCAGCCCTTCCGGTATGCCCGGAACCAGCCGTTCCACCACGTTCAGGGTTGCTTCAGGCATACAATCCCGCTGGGAAAAGCCGGTCCCGCCGGTGGTAAGAACAAGATCCGCCTTTACCTCATCGCAGACTCGTTTCAGTTCCGCTTCCAGCGCGTCCTGCTCATCCGGCAGAACCTGATAATGCGCCACCGTATATCCCTTGATGCGGGCGATCTCCCTTATAACCTGCCCGCTCTGATCCTCCCGTTCCCCTTTGGCGCCCTTATCGCTGGCAGTAATGATGCCTATCCGGTACGGCGCATAGAGTTCATCCCCCACTTTTATAATCCCCCCATGAATAACCGCGGCGAATACGCCCTCTCTGGGCATGATGCAGTCTCCCATACGCTTAAATATCTCGCAATGGTTATGGCATTCTTTGCCTATCTGGGTTATCTCCAGCGCCGCCTCACCGCAGCGCAAAATGGTTCCTATTGCCAGGCTGCTGAAATCAATGCCCTCAACCAAAAGATTTTCCCCAAAAGCGCCGTCCGCCGCCTCCGCCCCCCTTGACCGGAATTCCGCTGCCTTCTCATAGGACAAAAGGCTGACCTGCCGGTGCCAGCCTCCCGCGTGGGCGTCCCCTTTAAGCCCGTGGCTCGCAATAAGTTCCCCTTCCCCTACATTATGTTTCGCCCTTCCCTTTTCCGCGCTCATACATACTGCCCGTACCTTTCCCACGTTCATCTCTCCTTAGTTTTAGTATAACCGGTTTTTGGCGCCGTACTGCCCTGCTGTTATTTTTTCCCGGAATTATATTTTACCAATTCTTTCCAGAGTATTTTCCCGTTATTATCACAAAACAATTCTATAAATTCTTTTGTAAATCTATTTATCATTTGAGAATACTTCTCCAAATATTCTTCGTTTTTTTCTTTTGCTTTATGTCCCAATGGTTCAATTATATCTGTATAAATATTTTCGTCTCCGCCAATAAATTCCCAAAACCTCTGACCGCAATATTTATAATATATCCCTTTATCCGGGTTGTTATCTTTGCCATAGCAGCAGCCATTAACACAAATAATATCCATCTGAGAATTGCTTGTCCGCAATGTTTTTTGTGCAGATTTAAAATCACTAATCATTTTTGCAGTCTGTGAACTATTGCCCCAATTCGGCCCGGATTTTATTGAAACTATACAACGCTTCCCGTTATTATCAAATTCTAAGTCTACGCCTTTTATTCCTGACTTCCAGCCGGAATAAACTTTTTCATTGATATAAATTGCCAAGCCTTCAAGCCAGTCGCCAAACATCGTTTCTTCACTTGACGAAATATATGCGCTAATAATTTCTCTGATAATTTCTCCTGCGCTTTTACTTTTTGAAAGAAACAGATGCGGACTCATAGTATCGATTAGTACGCTCAATTTCATACAAATAAGCAGATCGAATTGTTTCTTCAATAAAGAGTCATTATGTTTTACCGCATAGTCTTGAATCATACCAGGGTTATAATGCATAGTTATCTCCTTTTCCTTATGATGAGAAGATATGGCTCCTATGCCATTCAAGCGCATTCACATGAGGGCGCAAGGAGTCATTTCCCGGCAAGATCATAATTTTATTAGATTCAAGACTATTTCTACGAAAATTGAAATTGCCGACTTTTCCAAAATCATCAGGAATACGTTCAATTTTTGACGAAATAACTATCCGATAATTGTCGTAAAAAGAAAACCATCCAACGTCAAATGCCCAATGATGGAAATGGCAAAGCGCTATCCCAGTCCATATATCGTCTTTACCGTTTAAGCCACGAGGCACGATATGAGCGGCTTCAACTTCCCAGGATAAACTGTCAGGGGAA
>JAITHF010000186.1 GCA_031280115.1 Spirochaetaceae bacterium
CATGGCGCTCTGCTGGCGCAAGAGGGTTACGGGCTTCTTAATAGTAAACTCAAAGTATTCCCCGGCAGCGAGCCCCTGGGCGGTTTCCATCCCGCCGCCGGCCACGGCGGAAGCCCGGGGCGAAGGCGCGCGCTCATAGGCCGCCGCTTCCTCCATCTGGTCCGTTTCGTATTCTTTTGCCAGCATCATGGCGCTATTGGAGGCTCGGGACATCTTCTGCATTTCGGCGCTTCCTGACTCATAGGTCCGGGCTTCGGCAACCCCCGGGATAGACAGGGGAACCACAGGCCGGCGGAGGTGGTACGGAGGGTACAGGTTCTGCACAAACGAAACCGGCCTTCCGGTAACAAGGGAAAGCTCCACCTGTTCCCAGTCCGCATCGCTGGTATTATCCACAATGGCCCATCCCTGCATAAACGGGCGGGCTTGGGAAAGGTCGAGGCGGTACGCGGCTTTCCAGACAGGCGCGGGTATCACATAGCTCAGGGACACTTTCCTGCTGGTTTTACCTGCCAGATCAATCGTAAGCCGGCGGGTTTCGGCATCCCGCGACTGGGCGATGAGGTCAAGGGCGCGGTTCATATCCGCGTTTATCCGCGGGTCCTTAAAAGAAAAACTCTGTATCTCTTTTAAGGAGACCGCCTTGATACCTTCCCGCGTATAGAGGGAAAGGTACACTTCAACCTCCCGATCCCCCCGGTCCCGGGAGATGAAGCCGGCGCGGGTTTCCACAAACACAATCCTGCCGCTTACCGGATGGGGCGCCAGCACCTCAATTTCAGTACCTTTGAGGCTGTTAAGGAGTTCAGCCACGCTGGTATTTCCCAGGAGGTCTACTGCAAGGCTTTTGAGGGTTCGGGGCAGGGTTTGCTCTGACGGGTAGGACACGGCGGGGCTTGAATCCGGATCGTTTATTACGAGGGATTTGAGCGCGTCGTTCACCGCCTCGACCTGAAAGGGGAGGGAAATTCGAGCGGAACCGTCAAGGGCGCCGGTATGCTCGAAGAACCCCACGCCGGAAGAAAACAGCGACACCCGGCGGAGCGGCAGGGTTTCTTCGGCAGCGTGCGCCGGCGGCTTCTCTTGGGGAAGCTGCCCCTCCCGGGCCGCCTGGGCCGGCAGGGCCATACCCGTAAGGGGGAACAGCAAGGCGGCGCGGGAAATAAATTTCATAAAATAGGACATAGGGTATTCCTTAAACACATAGGATAATGGACACACTATAGCGCTGGCTGGGCCATGCGGTCAACACCCTGCGGGGCGGCTGGTTGCGCTCAACAAAAGATTATACTATTCTATGTATTATGCGGACAAAAATAATCGGTTTTCTGGGGCTTATGGCCTTTGCCGCCCTTTGTATCATGGCGCTGTTTATGCGTATCATCAGCAGCAGAATAAAAGAACAGGGCCCGGCGCATCTTGCGGCGGAAATCGGCGCGCTGAATATGATTTCTTGTATCGCCGTCCTCCTATGTATCGCGGTATTCGGGGCGCTTATATTCCTGCTCGTGCGCCGCGTTTTTAACGCCCTGGATCTTTTTAACACCCTTCTGGGCGACCTGGGGAAAGGCGGTTCGCCTGCTGTTATTCCGGCGGAATTCGCGGATCCCCAAGATGAGCTGGGGGCGTTTTCCCGCTCCTTGTCGGATGCGTTTAAGAACGCAGGGGATCTTTCCGCCGCGGCAAAGCAAGAGATAGCGGAACTGCGCGCCGCGGAGGGCGCCCTTGCATCGCAGGCGGACAAGCGGCGGGATAAGATAAAAGACATTGAGGAGCATATCGCCCAGGTAGCAAAGGAGGCGGACAGCCAAACCGGCAAGGTCGGCACGGTTTCTGATTCCCTTGCGGGTATCGCGGGAACTATCTCCACTCTGGACAGCCTTATTGAGGATCAGCATAAGATGATAACCAAATCCAACAGCGACATTAAAGACCTTCTTGCGAGCATCGTGGAAGAACAGGAGATTATGCGCACCCTCCTTGCGCGGATGGATAAACTTGTTGAGACCACTGAGGAAAGCAAGGGGAAACAGGTTATGCTTGAAGAGCAGGTGAAAAACATCTACAGCCTTTCGGAAGTGTTAAGCAGTACCAATAAGATGATTGCCGGCATCGCGGCGCAGACCAACCTGCTTGCTATGAACGCGGCGATTGAGGCGGCCCACGCGGGCTCTTTGGGCGCGGGGTTCGCGGTGGTGGCGGACGAGATACGAAAACTGGCGGAAGATACGGGAACCCATTCAAAAGTAGTGGGGGAACAGGTGAAAGAAATTCAATCCGGCATGGACCTTATGGTCAGCGCTTCAGGGGCAAGCCGGAAATCGGTGGATGTGATGGTGCGCTATATTTCCGAAGTCAGCGCCTGTATCAAAGACGCCACCTCCAGCATCAGCACCCAGAGCGAAAAATCCGAAATCATCCGAGAGTCCCTCAAAAAGATCATCGCCCTCAGCGAGAACGCCCAGGCCAACACCCAGGGCATACAGTCGGAAAGCCGGACCATTCTTGAAGAAGTACAGCGCATACAGGCCATCTCCGCGGATATACAGGAGAATACCCATAAAATACTCAAGAACGCCGCGGCTATGGGCAATGAGCCCGGCGGATCCGCTGGGGCGTCAAAAGAAACATCAAAAGAAAACCGGCAGTACAGCCAGCAAGCCAAACGGCATTAACCCGGCGGCCGCGGCTGTTTTATTTTAAGGACGCCTGTTTTCAGGCAAGGAGTTTATTATGGATAAGATAAGAAAAGGCGCGCTGATCCTTCTTGGAGCGCTCTTTTTAGGGGGCGGCGCCCGGGCGCAGCAGGGCGGAGGATTCCGGGGGCCCGGGGCAGCCGCGGTAACCGCGGCGGAAGCCAAGAAACTGCGGGATCATACGCCGGTGGTCTTGCGGGGGAATATCCTGCGGTTTCTGGGGGATGAAAAATATCTCTTTCAAGACGCTTCGGGAAAAATCGTCATCGAAATAGATGACAACATCTGGAACGGGCTTGAAGTCCACAGCACAGACACGGTTGAGATTGTCGGAGAAATTGATAAAGATTTAAAAAGTATCGAAGTTGAAGTAAGCAGTATACGCAAGATCTAATCCCGCTGGGGCGCGGCATTGGCCGGGCCCCGCCGCTTTTAGCAGAGAGAGGACTCGAACCTCTGACCTCCGGGTTATGAGCCCGACGAGCTGCCAACTGCTCTACTCTGCGCTGATAGTTAAAAGATAAGGATAACGGGGAACCAAGTCAAGCCTTTATAAAAAAATTATACAAACCCCCTGCGGGCAGCCGGAGGCGGCCCCCTGCGGGGGTTTCACGCGCTTCTCGCGGCGGGAGGGTTTGCAATTTTAGTCACAACCCAGAAGGATGGGCCTCACCGCGCTTCGCTATCGTATGGGCGCAACGCAGGTAGCCTTTATGGGTGGTTTGGAGGGTCTATGACCCTCCAAGTTCTCTTCCCAAAGAGGCGCGGAGCGCCGATAATTCGTTGTAGAATAATGATTTATGCGGGGGCAGGATAGGTTCGGTTGGTTCCAACAAAGGTTCGGTTGGAACCAACAAGAGTTCGGTTGGATCCAACAAAAGTTCGGTTGGATCCAACAAAAGTTCGGT
>JAITHF010000028.1 GCA_031280115.1 Spirochaetaceae bacterium
TGGTGCCGGTCATCATCGCGTTGGTATTGATGGTCGGATTTCGTTGGGGGGCCATGAAGGCTATGCCCGTCGCCTGGTTCTCGTGCGTCATTATCGCCCTTTTGGTCTGGAAACTGCCCCTGCCCTATCTTATGTCCCAAAGCCTCGCCGGAGTAAGCAACGCGGCGTCAGTGCTTATTATCGTGTTCGGCGCCCTGCTCATCCTGCATACGCTGCAACATTCAGGGGGCATGGAAACGATCCAATGGGGCATGCAGCGGATAAGCAAAGATATGCGGGTGCAGGGAATCATCATCGGCTATCTTTTCGGCGCCTTCATCGAGGGGGCCGCCGGCTTTGGAACCCCCGCGGCCCTTGCGGCGCCGCTCCTCCTGTCCCTCGGCTACCCGCCTATGGCCGCAGCAGTGCTCGCGCTGGTGTATAACTCGTTTCCCGTAACCTTCGGCGCGGTGGGAACGCCGGTTATCGTAGGGTTCGGCGCGTCAATCGGCAACCTCATTGACGCCGCCTTTGCCGGCTCAGGCGGCAGGGACGCCTTTTTTAAGATAATCGGCCAAACCGTCACCCTGTTTCACGGGCCTATGGCAATCATTATCGCGGTCTTTATGATGGGCTTTGTCACCCGCTTTTTCGGGCGCAACAAATCATGGAAAGAAGGCTTTGCGGTCTGGCCCTTCGCCCTTTTTTCCGCGGCGGCGTTCCTTGCGCCTTATTATCTTGTGGCATGGACCCTGGGGCCGGAGATTCCCTCCCTTCTGGGGGGCCTTATCGGCCTGGGCATTGTGATGCTGGCCGCCAAAAACGGGATTCTTGTTCCCAAAGGCGAGCCCTGGACCTTCGGGGAACAGAAAGACTGGGATAAAAGCTGGACCGGCACCATACAGGTCGCCCAGAACCTCAACGTGCAGTCAAAGATGAGCCAGTTCCGGGCGTGGCTTCCCTATATCCTTATAGGCGCTATTCTGGTAGTAACCCGCGTCAACTGGGGACCTCAAACCGACGGGGGCGGGAAAATCGTTTCTTATATATTCCCGCTTAAAAATATGCTCAACCAGAACTTCGGCTTGTTTAATTTTACGAATATCCTCGGGTTCAAAGGGGTGAACGACGCGAGCATCAAGATACTGTACCTCCCCGGAACCGTGCCGTTTGTGCTTATCGCCCTGTGCGCCATCGGTATCCACAAGATGCCCGGGGACAAAGTGAAAGCCGCGTGGAAAGAAACAATAGTAAAGATGAAGGCCCCGACTATCGCGCTGTGCGCGGCAGTGGCGCTGGTGAAGATTTTCCAAGGTTCAGGGGGCTCGATTATCGCAGGCGCCCTGGGCGCGGTGCCTGAGGGCATGCCCCTTATCCCCGCGGGCTTTGCCGGAGCAGGAACCCCCATGTCCATTCCCTTCGCCATTGCAGGCGCGCTTTCAGCGGTGGGCAAGAGCTGGCCCTTCTTCGCGTCCTTTGTAGGCGGCCTCGGGGCGTTCATCACCGGAAGCAACACGGTCTCGGACCAGCTCTTCGGTATGTTCCAGTGGGATATGGCGCGTATTCTCGAACTTCCCACGATTATTATTCTTGCGGCCCAGGGCGTTGGCGGCGCTATGGGGAACATGATTTGCGTGCATAATATCGTGGCGGTCTGCTCGGTTACGGGGCTTAACAACCGGGAAGGGGAAATTATGAAGAAGACCTTCCTGCCTTTCGTGCTGTACGGCATTGTGGTGGGCATTATCGCCTTTATTCTTATCGGCATGGGCATTGACCAGATGATCCTTAACGGCGCGGGCATTACCCAGCGGGTCCTTGGGTAGCCTCTTTCAAGATGCCGGGGCCCTGGGGGACGCGGGAGCCTTATGAAGCCCTGCCCGGCCCGCAGGCGGGGGGTTTTAAAAAACCAACGCGCTGAAGGAGTTCAATTTCCAGCGCGTTGTATTATTGTAAAAGAGCGTCAAAATAATGCCGCCTGCTCAAAAACCCTCCGGCCCGCAGCCTGCTGTGAGGGTGTTTAGCATTTGCCGGCGCCGGCGCTGAAGGGTTTGCCGTAGATATACTCGAAGAGGAAGCGCACGTCCTCAGGCTCGGGGTCGAAGAAGTGGCACCCCAGATAGACGGCGCCCCGCTCCTCGCAGCGCCGCAGCACCCGGGCCTTGAGGTTCAAATTCCGCTTGGGGGTGATAAGCCTGACCAAAAGTTCGCTGTCCAGAATAAGGAGCGCGGTAATATAGGGGTGGCTGCACGCGAACTGCACCCCGCCGGCGCTTATATCCACGCCCTGGCCGGTAACAAACTTGTCTTTCAGGTCAAAGGCTTCAAAGTAGGCTTTTTCTTTCAGGATAAAGACCATGCTGTTCGCGTACTGGTAGAGAGTTTTCACCGCCTCGAAGCCAAGGGGCGGCCCGTCCGGTTTGGACGACCAGAAATGGATATACCCTATCACGTATTCTTTGAAGCGCAGGGGTACCCACACGTCGGCGCTGATGTTTTTGCTCTGTTTTGCTTTGATGAACTGGGTTACAGCCGAATCAAAATAGGTATGGAGCACGCCGATCGTCTTGAGATACTGGGTAAAAAGATTGATCGTAATAACCCTGTTTTTCGCGTCCGGATCGGATTCGGGAAATTTGCCGGCAGTTGAAGGCAGAAAGAGGCATTTTCCGGTTTTCGCGATGATCTGTTCCTCAAGGCTGGCAAGTTTCGCGTCCTTAAAAAGCACCAGTTTATACTCGCCCTCTATTTCTTTCACCCAGGCCGCCATTTTCTCGTTAATTTCGTTAAAATCTTTAATATCATCCGGCAGGAGGTCGTCTCCTGAGAGGGGTTTGGCCTCAGTATCGTCGGAAATCGGAAAAAAATACCGCTCCTGTAAGAAGGAGAATTTAAGCTGCATATCCATAGGGAAGGACATCCGCATATAGGTTCTGTCAAGGTCCTTATAGATAACTTCGGGAATCCCGGCGCTGAAGCGGTCCCGGTCAATACTGCCGACCTCAACCACGAAAACCACCGACATTCCCTTGTAATCAGCGGTAAGATCGATTCTCTTCCCCTGAGCCAGCCCTGCTATGGCGCGGTCAGGCTTGAAAAAGAGTTCCCCCTTGGCGATTTTATCTATTTTAAGGGTATACTCAAGCCGGTTATATATGCAGAGCGCCGGAGTCTGTTCGCTATAGAGCGCTTTGAGGATAAACTCTTTTTCTATACCTTGTACCATTGTTGACATAATATTCGGATCTTCTTGATTTTGCTATCGTAAGTATACCCGGGGCGCTTTTCTTTGTCAATCATGCCGCGCGCCTCCTGCTGAAACAGCCTGCGCCTGCCCCCAAACCCCCCTTAAAGGCTTCCTGCGCCGCGCATTGACTAAGGTGCGTATATTGCGTACACTTAAAAAACAAAACAGGCAGAATACAAAAAAACACGCGAAACACCGCGTATTATTTATTATACTAAGGAACTATTATGGCGCAGAATGTATCATTGGAACTGACATTGGGAAACCGGAAGGTGTCTCTTGGAGTTGATTATATCGGGGCGTATATGCGTAAAGACGGCACGACCAAGTTTTCAGTTACCGCCACCTGTCTTAATAAAGAAGACGCCCGCATTGTGGCTCAAGCCCTTGGGGAGATGGGCGCTGAAGACCCCCAGCAAGAGTTTTGAACGGTCTTGCCGGACCGCATCTGCGCCTGTACACGCCTGCCCGGAGGTCCGGCGCTTTTGATAAAAAACCTCCCCTGGGGGTTTGGAGGATTTATGTTTCGTTTTTGTCCATCCTGCGCGTCGCCGCATATACGGTTTGAATACGCCAAGGTATTCCGCTGCCCGGACTGCGGCTTTGTGTACTATCATAACGTAGCTTCCGCTACCGGATGCGTCATCATGGTGGGAGAGGCCATCGCCCTCCTGGTCCGCGCCAAAGAACCTGCCCGGGGCAAACTCGACCTGCCCGGGGGCTTTGTAAACCCTGACGAGGAAGCGGCTGCGGGCCTGCGCCGGGAATGCCGGGAAGAAATCGGCTGGGACCCGGGGCCGGAGCTCGCGTTCCTTGGGGCCTTCCCTAATACCTACCCCTATAAAAACATCGTGTATAAAACCTGCGATTTTTATTTTACGGTTTCGGCGCCGGACCTCACTGAATCGCGCTTTACCCTTGACCCCAAAGAAATAGCCGGCGTCCGCTTTATGAATCCCCGGGAAATCAAGGCGCAGGATCTGGCCTTTGATTCCGCCCGGCAAGCGGTGGCGCTCTTTATTTCACGCTTTTCAAGCCTTTCCTGCGCCAGCGCCTGAAAGCGGCCTTCTTTAGCGCAGGGGCGGCGGGCAAGGATTATCATAACGGCTGGTCTGACTTGGTTCTCAAGGGGGGGCGCCGCGCTTTGCCGGGGCCGGGCTTTTTGTTAAAATCAGGTGGATGACGGGGTTTGAACCCGCGACAGCCAGATCCACAATCTGGTGCTCTACCACTGAACTACATCCACCATCTAGTCTGATTATGGGTATATGAGGCTGCCTTGTCAAGCCTCTCTGGTGAAAAAAAAATCCCTGAAAACATAAAACATACCCCGAAACCGGCCCTAGGGCTTCTCTTTTCTCTTTTTTCTCTCTTGTTTAACCTTCTTATTCCGCCGCAAAAACGTGCGGATGCCGGCGATTGCCCATTTAAACCAAAACGGCTCCATGCGCTTGCGGACCGCCTCAAGGGTTTTGATGATAGGCAGGTGCTGGGGGCATTTTTGCTCGCAGGCGCCGCACTTGACGCAGTGCCGGGGGCCGCCGGTTTTCTTCGAGACAAGCGCGGCGGTGCTGGTAAGATATTGCAGCATGCCGCTTATGTAGCCTATGGCAAAGGAGGTATTATACGCGGCGAAACAAGACGGGATATTGATGCCCCGGGGGCAGGGCATACAGTAGTTGCAGCCGGTACAGCGGACTTTATACGCCGCGTTAAACAGGTTCAGCACCTGTTTATACGTCTCGTGTTCCGCGGGGGCCAGCATCTGGGGCAGGGCCGTGTCAGCGGTGCGCAGGTTTTCCGCAAGCTGGCTTTTTTCATTCATGCCGGACAGAAGCAGCGTTACCTCCCGGTGGTCCCAGACCCAGCGCAGGCCCCAGGCCGCGGGGCTGAGGTCAGGGTTGGCTGTCTGTAAGATTTCCACGGCCCCCCGGGGCAGGCTGGTGGCCAGTTTCCCGCCCAGAAGGGGTTCCATGATCATCACCGGCATCTGTTCGGCGGCTTTTTTCAAGCCCGCGTAGCCGGCCTGAAAGTTTTTACCCGCGTAGTTATACTGAATCTGGCAGAACTCCCAGGGATAGGCGTCGAGGAGTTTAAAAAACTCCGTCTGGCTGCCGTGGAAGGAGAATCCCAGGCGTTTAATCTGTTTGGCCTGCTTTTTTTCGGCGATCCACGCTTCTATGCCCCAGTCTTTAAGCTGTTCCCAGCGTTCAGTGTCGGTGAGGTTGTGTATCAGGTAATAGTCGATATAATCGGTCCGCAGCCGTTCAAGCTGTTTATTAAAGAGCCGGTCGAAATCCGCGCCTTCGCTGACCATCACATGAGGCAGTTTTGTGGCGATAAACACCCATTGCCGCACCTGATTTTTCTCAAGAACAGCCCCCAGCGCCTCTTCGCTGCCTGCGTATATATAGCCGGTATCAAAATAGTTTACCCCTCCGTGTATCGCGTCCATAATAAGGGACTCAGTTTTCTGCATATCAATAATCCCCAAGTTTTTGGGGAAGCGCATACAGCCGAATCCCAGCACCGACAGTTTATTGCCCGATTTTTTATCCACTCTAAACTGCATAACACGTCTCCTGTTTCGTTAGTATTTCTAGTATAATCCCTGCACCGCCCCCCTGCCACAGCCTGCGGCTGTTTTAGGTGCTTCTTGCGGCGAGCGGGTTTGCAATTTTAGTCACAACCCCGAAGGATGCGCCTCAGCGGACGTCGCAGGCGAAAGGGCGCGGCGCAGGTAGCCTTTATGGGGGGTTTGGGGGTACTGGTTCCCCCAAATTCTCTTAATAGAGGCGCGAAAGCGCCGATAATTTTTTTATATAAAAACAGAACGTGATGGAAAAACCGGTTTTCTTGCTAGCAAAATAAGTTTGTTTGCTAGCAAAATAAAGTTATTTGCCAGCAAAATAAAGTTGTTTGCTAGCAAAATAACCTATCCTGTCCCCGCATAACTCATTATTTTATAACGAATTATCTGCGCTGCGTGCCTCTTTGTGCGAACTTCCCGTAAGGGAACAGCCTTCGGTTGCCGGCGCTTCATGTTTCGCGGCTCATAGTGCAAACTACGATTGCTGAAACAGCCTTCGGCTGCCCCCAAACCCCCAACCAGTGCGACGTGTGCTGCGCCCTTCCGCCTGCGGCCCCGGCGGGCGTTTTGTTTACCCAACGGAACTTTTACCGGCACCCTTGCGGCGGACACCGGGGAAGAGGCGGCAGGCGCGGCGCGGGACGCCCTGGGGGGATAGTATCGGCGGGGCGCGGAGTTTGCCGGTGAGGGGGCGCACGGGGCGCTTGGTTTTGTTGAGTTTGCGTTTCCCAACGCTCAGTTCCAGGGCGTGTACGACCGCCGTTTAGAAATTTCTTTTAGGGAGGCTGAGGCAGAGGGCGGCGGTTCGGTTATTGAGCTTAACGACGATACCGCCGGGGTGAGGGTAACGCCTGATCTTGCCCAGAAGATAGCGGATATTTTAGACAGCCGGCGTGATGGCGAGGTAGTTGTCAAGTGGAACGGCAGGGAGTTCGTACCCGGCGGGGACCCCTACGCGGCGCGGGACACGGAGACGTCGGCGCCGGAGATGTTTATGCCGGATAACGATAATAATCATAAGCGTCCAGAGAGTTTGAAAAATTATATTCATACTATTCTTAATGGTACGCAGGATGAGAAGAATAATTTATCGAACCGTCATTTTTATCTTACTGAAACGCCGCAGTTT
>JAITHF010000069.1 GCA_031280115.1 Spirochaetaceae bacterium
CAACGGCTTCCTGCGCCGCGCCGCTCACGCCGTCGAATTCCGCTGAGGCGCCGCTTCGGGGTTGTGACTAACCGTGCAAACCCGCTCACCGCAAGAAGCTCCTGAATCCCCCGCAGGGGGCAAACCCTCTCCCCGCAAGAAGCACGTGAACCCCCCGAAGGGGGGTTGACAGGGGGGGCGGGTTTTCTATTATGGTAAAAGGTATGTTTTCTGTACGGGTAGAGGCGGATTTTGCCGCGGCTCATTTTCTAAGCCATTATCATGGGAAATGCGAAAACCTTCACGGCCATAACTATCGGGTCAGGCTCTGGGCGCGGGGGGATAATCTTGATGAAGGAGGGATGCTGGCGGATTTCGGGGTGCTTAAACAGGCGCTCCGGTCTGTTACCGCCCTTCTTGACCATACCAACCTCAATGACCATCCGGCTTTCAATCAAGACCCCAGCGCAGAACGGATAGCCGCGTTTATTTTCAAAAACCTGGAAGAGCGCGTCCCCTTCCCCCAAAACCTATGGGCGGTGGAAGTCTTTGAAACCCCGGCCAATATGGCAAGGTATGAACGGGACATCCTTACCGGCGGTTAAGGCCGGAGACTGTGTCCCGGTCTGGCCGGTACAGGCTAAGGCCGTCCTTGTCAGCGCAGGCTTCCAGCAGGTCTTTGAACGTTACTCCCCCAATCTCCGCATAAGGATAGATTTCTTGGAGCGGCGCAAGGACAAACGCCCGCTGGAACATACGCTCATGGGGGATCGTAAGAGAAGGGGTCGTTACGGCGCGTTCCCCGTAGAGGAGGATGTCAAGATCAATGGTCCGGGGCCCCCAGCGGATAAGCCGTTTTCTTGCAAGGGCGTCCTCGATTTCCCGCAGGCCCTCTAAAAGCTCAAAAGGATTGAGGGAAACTTCCATAGAACACGCCATATTGAGAAACCGCCCCTGATCCGCGTACCCCACAGGCTCGCTCTGGTACACCCGGGAAATGCCGGAAACCGCCCCTAAGCGCCTAAGCCGCGCAAGCCCTTGGGCCAGGTACGATTCCCGATCCCCCATGTTGGAGCCTAAGGCAATATATACTTTTTCCGTTTCCGTTTCCGTTTCCATACAGCAGCCCCGTACCGCGCCCTATGCCCTCACTACCGCGTCGGTCATGGCCGCAACCCGCTTCATTGCCTTTACGTCATGGACCCGCACGAAATCCGCGCCGTATGCCGCGCTCAGCGCCACCGTCGCCGCAGTGCCTTCAAGCCGGTCATGCGCCGGCAGCCCCAAAACATTCCCCACCAGGGATTTTCTGGAGGTTCCCATAAGCAGGGGGAACCCAAGGCCCGCCAATTCCCTGAGCCGGCGCAGGACCTCAAGGTTCTGCGCCGTATCTTTGCCAAAGCCGATCCCCGGGTCAAGGATAATCCGGTCCGGCTTCACCCCCGCGTCCAGCGCCGCGGCAACGCTCAGGCGGAAAAAGGCGCGTATATCCGCAATGATGTCCTTGTACGCGCCGGTATCGCTGTTGTGCATAAGGATAACCCCGGCGCCGGCGCCAGCGGCTATGCGGGCAAGCTCCCTGTCCCGCTGGAACCCCCAGATGTCATTGATGATATGCGCGCCTGCGTCAAGGGCTTTGCGCGCCACCAGCGCCTTGGTGGTGTCAATCGAGAGGGGCGCGTCAAGAAGGGGGGCGAGGGCCTGGATAACCGGCAGCACCCGGCGCAGCTCTTCTTCGGTGTCAACCGGCGCGAAACCCGGGCGGCTGGACTCCCCGCCTATATCAATAATATCCGCCCCTTCTTCTCTCATAAGCCGCGCCTGCGCGACCGCCCGGTCAAGGGCGAAGAATTTCCCCCCGTCAGAAAACGAGTCCGGCGTAACATTGAGAATACCCATGATATAGGTTTTTTTTCCCAGAGGGAGGGCGCGCCCCCGGCACTGGAATATTTTTTCCGTTCTTTCTGTTTCTTTATTTGTCTTCATATTCTTCATCATTATCATCGTTTTCTTCTTCGTCTGCTGCTATTTCTTTATTTCTTTAATGCTTTTTTATTTAATCCGGTCCGCCCCAAACCCTAGAAAAAGCCCTGAGGCAGGGGCGGCTGGCGCTCCTTTCATGCCCTTTGCTTTCTTGCCACAGGCGCCGCGCCGGCGCTGTACGCCCCCTGTTAGGATAACGCCCTCCTGTATTGCCCCGCCGCTGTTTATCTCCTTAGCAGTCCCAGCGCTTCCGCCCGAAGCGCCCCGTCAGTTTGCAACATACCCCAGAAGTCAGAGGTAACCGTCTTGGAGCCGGATTTGCGTATGCCCCGCATGGTCATACAGAGGTGTTCCGCCTCAACCGCCACCGCGGCTCCCAGGGCGCCTGCGCCGGCCATAAGCGCCTCGCCTATCTCACGGGTAAGCCGTTCCTGAAGCTGGGGCTTTTTAACGCACACCTCGCAGATGCGCGCTATTTTGCTCAGCCCCAGGACTTTTCTGTTTTGGGGAATATAAACCACATGAATATGGCCGAAGAAGGGCATAAGATGATGTTCGCACATGGAGTAAAAAGAAATATCCTTCACAATGACCATAGCCTGCCGGCTCTCTTCCTGAAAGAGTTTAATTTCCGCAAGGGGGTCGCGCCCTATCCCTGCGAAAATCTCCTCATACATACGGGCGACCCGC
The DNA here is from genome assembly GCA_031280115.1 of Spirochaetaceae bacterium. Lineage (GTDB taxonomy): Bacteria > Spirochaetota > Spirochaetia > Treponematales > Breznakiellaceae > JAITHW01. The sequence goes on from JAITHF010000069.1 coordinate 2,653, forward strand.
GCCGGCGTTTCCGCAAGGCCCTCCCGGTCAGGGTCTTCGCCAATAGCCAAGAGAATTTCCCGAACAGCGTTTTCAATACGTTTCTTATCCATATTTGTCCATATTTGATTGCTCAACCATATACCAAACCATAAAACTATGCAATGGGGCGCCCCGTTAAGAAGGGTTGTCCTGCAAGCCCCTTTTAAGGCAATTTTTTTAAATACGCCTCATTTAAAAATACGCCTCCGTTAAAAACACGCCTCCGTGAAGGCTTGACCGCCGGCACGGTTATTATTATAGTTGAATATATATTCAACTATAGGAGTTATTGTATGGCAAAAGAAAAAGATACGATAGACATCGAAAGCCTTGACTGTACGGTCATCCATGAAGAAACCGTGGAAGCGGTGCGGGGGAAAATGCCCGATGAGGATACGATGCTTACTTTGGCGGACCTCTTCAAGGTTTTCAGCGATTCGACCCGGGTCAAGATTATCTGCGCCCTCTTGAACGCGGAAATGTGCGTGTGCGACATTGCGGCGCTTTTGGGCATGAGCAAATCCGCGATCTCCCACCAGCTGCGGACGCTGCGGCAGACGCGGCTGGTGAAATACCGGCGGGAAGGCAAGACGGTGTACTACTCTCTTGAAGACGAGCACGTGGGAACCATTATCGGCCAGGGGCTGGTGCATATCAGCGAGTAGGCGGGAGGATCAATAATGATACAAAAAACATATCTTTTGGACGGGCTCTGCTGCCCTTCCTGCGCCGCGAAAATCGAGAAGCGCATCGCCGCGCTTGCAGGGGTCAGACAGGTGATCCTTGATTTCGCCGCCCAAAAACTGAGCATTGAGATTGAGGCCCAAAGCCCTGACGCCTGTGAAAACATCACAGGTTCTGCCGGCAGAATTATCAAAGACATCGAGCCTGAGATTGAAATCAGAGACGTAAGCGCCCCGGCTCCCCCGGGTGCCGCGAAAACCCGGGATTCAAGCGCGGCAAAGCGCCGCCTCCGCACGGGGGCGCTTTGCCTTAGCGCCGCGCTCTTCGTACTGGGCATGATACCCGGTATCTTTGCCGGCTTCTCCCCGGCGCTGTTCATTGCAAGTTATCTTCTTGCAGGCTGGCAGGTTATCCTCAAATCGGTCAAGAACATCCTGAAAGGCGATATTTTTGACGAGAATTTTTTGATGGCCGCCGCGACCGCAGGGGCCTTTGCCATAGGCGAGCGCGCCGAGGCCGCGGCGGTGATGATTTTTTACCAGATAGGCGAGGCGTTTCAAGATATGGCGGTGAACCGGTCCCGTAAGTCTATCGCCGCCCTCATGGACCTGCGGCCTGATTACGCCAACCTTAAAACCAAAGCCGGCATAGAGCGGGTCCCTCCTGAAACGGTCCGCCTTGACGATTATATCCTGGTGAGGCCCGGAGAGAAAATACCTCTTGACGGAACCGTTTGCGAAGGGGTTTCGGCGCTGGACGTTTCGGCGCTCACAGGAGAAGCCCTGCCTCTGGACGCGGGGCCCGGGAGCGGCGTCCTTTCCGGTTCGATTAACAAAACCGGCCTCCTCACGATTAAAGTAACCAAAACCTTCACTGAATCAACCGCGTCAAAGATCCTCGGCCTGGTACAGGACGCGGGGGGCAGAAAGTCGCCGACCGAGAACTTTATCACCAAGTTCGCCCGTTACTACACGCCGGCAGTGGTGTTTCTGGCGCTGGCGCTGGGGCTTATCCCGCCGCTCTTCATACCGGAGGCGCGTTTCAGCCAGTGGATACACCGGGCGCTGGTGTTTCTCGTGGTATCCTGCCCCTGTGCCCTAGTTATTTCCATCCCGCTGACCTTTTTTGGCGGCATTGGCGGCGCATCGCGGCAGGGCATCCTGGTGAAGGGCGGCAACTATTTAGCGGCGCTCGCCAAGATGAACGTTATTGCCTTTGATAAAACTGGCACCCTGACCAGCTGTGGTTACGGCGGCGCGGATGGGCGTGAGCACCTCAATGAAGCCCTGAAGCCTGGCAGCAAGGAGGCCATC
>JAITHF010000078.1 GCA_031280115.1 Spirochaetaceae bacterium
CGCGCAAACCTTCCGCGTATACGCGCAAACCTTCCGCGTTACCGCGCAAACCCTGCGCGTATACGCGGAAAAAGTTTCCTGTCCCTGCATAAATCATTGTTTTATAACGAATTATCGGCGCTTCGCGCCTCTTTGGGAAGAATTTGGGGGAACCAGTTCCCCCAAACCCCCAACCAAAGGCTTCCTGCGCTGCGCCCGTACGTTTGCGAATTCCGCTGAGGCGCATCCTTCGGGGTTGTGACTAAAACTACAGACCCTCTCACCGCAAGAAGCACTTAAAACCCCCGCAGGGGGCGCCGGATAGGGGTAAAGCCTGCCGCCGGGGCCTTTGAGAAGGTAGGCGCCGCCTTGTATGCCGGCTATGGCATCCCGGCAGAGGCGTATCTTGCCGCCGCCCCCGGGGAGATCCACCGCGTACACAGGCAGCGCCGCGCCGCCCCGCTCAAGCTGTTCGTAAAGCCTAAGCCCTTCCATGAGGTCTACTCGAAAATGCCCGGTCCCCGGGGCTAAATCAAGCTGGAACAGATAGTACAGGGAAAGCCCCGCGGCAAGGCACGCATCAAAAAGCCGCGCTAACGTCTCAGCGTCGTCGTTGACGCCCCGGAGCAGCACGGTTTGGGTCAGCACCGGAATACCCGCGCCCGCACAGGCGCCGAGAACGTCCCTTGTCTCCCGGGAAAGTTCCCTTGAGTGGTTGATGTGGACCGCCATCCGCAGGGGCTTATGATCTTTAAGGAGTTGGATAAGGCCAGGGCTGAGCCGCTGGGGGCAGGTAACGGGAACGCGGGTGCAGACCCGCAGGCGCAGGTCCGGCCTTGCACGGCGGAGGGCGCGGAAAAGAGTATCCAGCGCCGCATCCGGCGCGGTAAGCGGGTCCCCGCCGGAAATAAGCGCCTCGGTTATCTCAGGGCGGGAGCCCAGGTAGCGGAGAATCGGCGGGAACTCAGCAGGCAGGATAAAGCCCCGCCCTGGCCGCGTCCATATCCGGCGGAAGCAGTACCGGCAGTAGCCGGCGCACCTGCTGCTGGCGCGGATGAGCGCCCGGTCCCGATACTGATGGATAAGCCTTGGCGCTTTCTGGTGCGCCCTTTCGCCAAGGGGGTCCGAGAGGGCGGCAGGGTCTTTGTCCGCTTCTTTCGGTGAGGGGAAGAACTGCCGCCGTATCGGGTCCCCCTGCTCCGCGCCGGCAAGTGAGGCAAAGTGGGGGGTTACTCCAAAGGGGAGGATGCCCTGCGCCTTGAGGCGCGCCAGGTACGCCGCTTCCTCCGGCCTTATGCCGGCGCGGAGGTGAGGCGGCAGCCCGTCAATGCGCGTGATGAGGCGCACGTTCCGCAAGCATAAGGAGGGCCATAACTTTCGCGTCCCCCAAGATATGGCGCATCGCCGCGTATTCGTTGGGCTGGTGCGCGGTATGTTCGATACGGCACCACACTGCGGCGCTGATGCCCGCGTTACGCAGCGGCGCCGCCACGGTTCCGCCGCCTATGCCCAAGGTTCTCGCCTTGACCCTGTAGACCTCCTCAACAGCGCATTTGAGGAGCCCCACTAAGGGCGCGTCCTCAGGGGTTGCCCGGGACTGGACCGCTTGGGAAACAGCGCTCGTAATCGTTACGCGGTGTTTGGCCGCGGTCTCCGCCTTAATCCGGTCAATCTCTGCCAGCACGTCTTCCAGGGGATAGCAGGGAAGTATCCGCATATCCATATACAAAACATCTTCCCCCGGAATGGTGTTGATATTAGGCACGTTTGCTTCCCGTTTGGTGGGCTCGAAGGTGGAATAATGGGGCTGTTCAAACAGGGGGTCCCTGGCGGGAAACGCTTCCGAAAGCCCGTAGTGGAGCGCCAGGGCCAGCGCCGAGCCTGCAAGGTGGGCGTTGGCCCCCTGATCCGGGCGGGAGCCGTGGGTCTGGACGCCGTTTACCGTAAACTTCATCCACAGGAGGTTTTTCTCGGCGATCTCTATGGTTTCCCCCTGGGCGTCCCCGCTGTCAGGGATAAGCACCATATCATCTTTACCAAAGAGGCCGCGGTTTTTAAGGAGCCATACCACGCCGTAATCGCTCCCTGATTCCTCGTCAGCGGCAAAGAGGAGTTTTACCGTATGGGGCGGGGTAATACCCCGGCCAATGAGGGCCAGCGCCGCCAGCACCGACGAGGTAAGCCCTTGCTGGTTATCCTCAACGCCCCGCCCTATAAGGAGACCGTCTTTTTGGATGACGGTCCAAGGGTCGCTTGCCCAGAGGGACAGTTCCCCCGGGGGCACCACGTCAAGGTGGCTCATAATCCAAAGCCGGGGGCTGTCTGTTTTGCCGGGGATAGTTGCCACAAGGTTAGGCCGCACCCCGCCTTTGGCCCTTTGGTCCGGCGCGTCATGGCGTTCAAGATGGGTAATGCCTTTGTTTTTGAGCCATGCCTCAAGGAAGAGGGCTTTATCCAGTTCCCCTCTGCCGCCTGATTCAGGGGAGATGGCAGGGCGCTTGGTTAATTCGGTTTCAAGTTCCAGGGCCAGCGCCTCGGATCCGTCAATAAACCGGAAGATATATTCCTGTTGTTCTTTCATATTTTATTATCTTATATACCCCCTGCGGGGGGTTCAACCCCCGAAGGGCAGCCGGAGGCTGTTTCACGTGTTTCTTGTTGCAAGAGGGTTTGCGGTTTTAGTCACAACCCCGAAGCAACGCCTCAGCGGACTTCGATGGCGCACAGACGCGGCGCAGGAAGCCTTTATGGGGGGCTTGGGGGGTCTATGACCCCCCATATCTCTTCCAACCTCTTCGAGCAGCGGCGGGGTCTTGAAATACCGGTCTTTCACGTCCTGCATACACGCAATAAGCCGCTCAAACGCCGCGCGGACGCGGGCGTTCAAGACTTCCGAGCGGGGGGAAGCCATCGCCGCGTTGAGCGCGTCTTCCGCCTCGTTGGTGCGGTCATGCAGGGTGGTGACTACCCCGTTCGGGACGCCCCAGCTTCCTGCCTTGACCGCCAGCACCCCTCCCCAGGTTCTCGCCTTCCGCACGATGCGGAGGCGCTCCTTGGGAAGCCATCGTGGATGATTGTACATACACAATACCTCCTTAAAAATAGAGTTACCCGTCTTAAAGGCGGGGTAGAGACCGTAAAAAGCGCGGCGCCGCTGGTTTGAAGCGCCGCCGGAGCGGGAAAATCCGGCTCAAAGAAGGCTTTCCTTGAGTCAGAAA
>JAITHF010000164.1 GCA_031280115.1 Spirochaetaceae bacterium
GTACACGCGGAACCTTTGCGCGTACACGCGGAACCTTTGCGCGTACACGCGGAACCTTTGCGCGTACACGCGGAACCTTTGCGCGTACACGCGGAACCTTTGCGCGTACACCGGAAAAACTATCCTGACCCCAGATAAATCATTATCGTATAATGAATTATCGGCGCTTCGCGCCTTTTTGAAGAGTTTTTGGGGGCTTTTTTACCGGCGCTTCATGTTCCGCCTGCTCATAGTGCAAACCACGACTGCTGAAACAGCCGGAGGCTGCCCCCAAACCCCCAACCAACGGCTTCCTGCGTTGATCCCGTGCGTTTGCGAATTCCGCTGAGGCCCCGCTTCGGGGTTGTGACTAAACCCACAAACCCTCTCACCGCAAGAAGCACCTGAATCCCCCGCAGGGGGTGACTAAACGTGCAAACCCTCTCACCGCGAGAAGCACATGAAACAGCCTCCGGCTGCCCGCAGGGGGCTACGGCTGCTGGATGGTGCCGCCGCCTATGACCAGGTCCCCGTCGTAAAGCACCACCGCTTGGCCCGCAGTTACGGCCCGCTGGGGGCGGTCAAACGTAACAAGCAGCCGGTCAGGGCCTGTCTGTTCGGCCACCGCCTCCTGCTCGGTCTGGAGATAGCGGGTCTTCGCCTTCACCCGTATAGGCCGGTCAAGCCCGGAACAGGAAATGAAATTAAGCCCCTCAGCCGTGAGGGCTGCGGTGTAAAGGCTCCGCTCCTCCCCTAGGGTAACCGTGTTTCCCGCCGCAGACTTGGCCGACACATACCGGGGCGTCCCGTAAGAAAGCCCCAGGCCCCGGCGCTGGCCTATGGTATACCGGATAAGCCCCTTATGGGTTCCCAGCTTGTTCCCGCGCTCGTCGATAATGTCCCCCGGCGCGGCCTTGGCACCGGTATACCCCTCGATAAAGCCGGCGTAATCCCGATTGTCCACAAAACAGATGTCCTGGCTGTCCTGTTTCCGGGCGTTCGCCAGCCCCTGCTCCCGGGCAAGCCCCCGAACCTCCTCTTTGGTCAGGTCCCCCAGAGGGAAAAGCGTATGGGCAAGCTGGTCCTGGGTCATGGTATACAGCACATAACTCTGGTCTTTCTTGGCATCCCGCGCCTTTTTAAGCAAAACCCGCCCGGAGGAACGCTCAAGGCGGGCGTAATGCCCGGTGGCAAGATACTCAAAATCAAGCTGTTTCATCCTGAACAGAAGCCGGCCAAACTTGATATGCCGGTTGCAGTCAATACAGGGGTTCGGGGTGCCGCCGCTCTGGTAGGTCTCGATAAAAGGCCGGATAACCAGATCCCTGAACGCATCGGAGAAATTGCACACATAATGGGGTATCCCAAGGCGGCGGGCCGCGTCCTTCGCGTCGTTCACGTCCGAGAGGGCGCAGCAAGAGGAGGAGGAGCCTGAAAAGAGCTTCATCGTAACCCCGACGCACTCGAACCCGCCCTGCTGTAACAGGAACGCCGCCACTGAGCTGTCCACCCCGCCGCTCATGGCTGCCAGCGCTTTCTTCGCCATGCCGGGCTGTTTTTAGTTCTGCCCCGCAGGAGGGGCAAGGCCGGACATGGCAAGGGAAACCGTCTGTTCGCAGGAGCGCATGGCCGAGATGGTCTTGGTGATAAGCGTGTCAAGGCTCCATCCCAGCAGCGCCGCCCCTTTCTCAATCACCTCCCGCGAACAGCCCGCGGCAAAGGCCGGGGCTTTATATTTTTTCTTCACTGATTTAAGTTCTATGTCCGTCACGCTCTTTGAGGGGCGGATAAGCGCCGCAGCCCAGATAAGGCCGGTAAGCTCGTCAACCGCGTATAATACTTTTTCCATTTCGTTTTCAGGGGCGGCGGCGGCGGCGGTAAGTTCGTACCCGTGGCTGCATACCCCGTGAATAAGCGCCTCCTCCGCGCCGGCCTCACGCAGTATCTGCGCGGCTTTGACGCAGTGTTCGGCGGGAAAAAGCTCAAAGTCAATGTCATGGAGCAATCCAACAATGCCCCAGTATTCCGCCTCGTTCCCGTACCCGAGATCAGCGGCGTACCAGCGCATAACCCCTTCCAGGGTCAGCGCGTGCTGGATATGAAAGGGGTCTTTGTTAAATTTCCGAAAAAGGCCCCATGCCTGTTCTCTTGTAATCATCATGCCCCTAGTGTACTAGAAAAAACCCGAACCTGCCAATGCCTCCTCCCCCGCCGCCCCAAGGGCGGGCGCGGTTTACTTTACGGCGCGTTCAAAGTATATTTATTTCATGGAACCAGCACACAGTTCAACCAGCGCACTGGCAAAACAGGGCGTTGCCGCGGCGGGCAGCCTCATAGGGGGCGCGTTTTTTCTGGGCGCGGGGATTCTTCCCGCGCCTGTAAGCCTTGCCCTGGGCGTTATCGCCGCGCTTGCAGGAATAGGCGCGGCCTTTTCGCGGGATAAAGCGGACAAAAGGATAGGCCCCCTGGTCTCTATCGGGGGATTCCTCGTGCTTGCCGCGAAACTTCCGGCCTCGCCTCCGCAGGTTAAATCGATTGCCGGAACCCTTCTTGCCTTAGGGTCCCTGGCCTTGCTTGGAATAGGCGTCTTCAAAGGCGTCAGATTCCTGCACGGCCTCAAACAGCGGGCATGAACTATCTCATCGAAACGTACGGATGCCAGATGAATACCGCCGAGTCCGCGGCGCTCCGCCTTATCTTTAAGGAACGGGGCTGGCAGGCGGCGCTGACCGGAGACCAGGCGGATGTGGTGGTGGTAAATACCTGTTCCGTGCGCGGGACTGCTGAAAGGCGGGTTATGGGGAGGCTGGCGCAATACGAGGCGCTGAAGAGAAAGCGCCCTTTCACGCTGATTGTGGCGGGCTGCATGGCGTCCCGCCTGGGGGAGGCCCTCAAAACAGCCTGTAAAGCGGTGGATTATGTTATGGGAACCTCTGACCGCGCTTTGTTTCCCCGTATCCTTGAGGCCGTTGAAAAGGGCATGCCCTTTTTTACCGGAGATGCAGAAAAGCCGGCGTTCTCCTTTGCCCCGTCCCACCTTGAGGAAGGCCGGTTCCGGTGCTTTATCCCCATTACCCACGGCTGCGGCAATTTCTGTTCTTACTGCGTGGTTCCCTATGTAAGGGGGCCTGAAATCTCCCGCGACCCTGAGGCTGTCCTTGCGGAGATACGCCGGGCCGCGGAAAAGGGGGCGCGGGAGATTACCCTTTTGGGGCAGAACGTGAACTCCTACTACTGGGAGGGGGGCAGCGGCGGCAGGGATAAAAAAAACCTTGATTTTCCCGGACTCCTTGAGAAAGCCGCCGCCGCGGTGGAGGACACGCCTATCCGCTGGATACGGTTCCTCTCAAGCCATCCGAAAGACCTCTCGTCCCGGGCTATCCGGGTTATGGCGGGCCATCCGGTTTTCTGCCGGCACCTGCACCTGTGCGCCCAGCACGGGTCCAATAGGGTTCTGGAGGCCATGAACCGGCGCTATACAAGGGAGCGGTATCTTGAACTGGTGGATGAGATTAGGGGGGCTATGCCGTCTATTACGCTTTCCACGGACCTGCTCATCGGCTTTCCCGGGGAAGCCGAAGGCGATTATGAGCGCACCCTTGACCTTATGGAGCGGGTGCGGTTCCTCTACGCCTATATGTACCACTACAACCCGCGGGAAGGCACGCCGGCGTTCTCCCTCCCGGGGCGGGTGGGCGAAGAGGTGAAGCGGAAACGGCTGGCAGGCGTTATTGAATTACAGAAGCGCCATACGTTAGAATTATTACAGTCCCGCGTAGGCTCGCGAGAGACGGTTCTTGTAGAGGGACCTTCCCGGCGGAGCGCGGACGAATTATTAACCCGCACGGAGCGGGATGAACCGGTGGTTGTTCCGGGCAGGCGGTCCCTGGCAGGCTCTTTCGCCACGCTTACCCTTGAATCGCTGCAAGGCGCCACATTCCGTGCAAAGGAGCTGTCCCTATGCCCTGGCGACTAGTCGGTTTCTTCTTTGTTTTCTTGGTGTTTCTTGTTTTTATCCTTTCCAATCTGGAAAACAAGTGCGACATCTCGTTTATCAATCCTCAATGGATACTGAAAGACGTGCCGGTTTTTATTACGGTCTTCGGTTCTTTTCTGCTGGGCATGCTTTGCAGCATCCCCCTCATTATCGCGGCGCGTTTCAAGAAAAACAAAAAGCCCGCGGCGCCGGTGCAAGAAGCCCAGCCCTCCCGCGCCGAAATTGACGGGGATGCCTAGGCCCCTCCTGAGGGCCGGGTTTATATGCCTCCTCTTCGCCTCAGCCTGGGCGGCGGGGCGCGCAGGCGCCCAGAGCCCGCCGGGGCCGGTTCCCCTTGCGGAGGCGGTGCAGCGCATTGAGAAGGCCCTTGCCGCGCCTGACGCGCCGGCTCAGGCGCGTTACGCGGCGCTTGTACGGCAGGGGCGGCTCCTCCGCCTTGCAGGGGACCTTGCAGGCGCGGCGCGGTCATGGGCCGGGGCCGCGGCAGCAGCGGAGCGGAACAGCGGGAATAAGGAGGCGGCGCTTCTTGAGGGCGCGTTCTGCCTTGTTGCCCTGGGGGAGCTTGATTCCGCTGAACAGGCGGTGAAGTCGGTCCTTGAGGCCGGCAAGGATCAGGAGTTAATCCAGCGGGCAATCTATCTTTTCGCGTATATCCACATCTTCCGCTCCGGCGCGGACGCCCCGCTTTCGGCGCTTATTACCAACAGCGGCTATGCGCGGCACAGGCCGGCCATCTATTACGTCCTCTGGCGGTATTCCGGCGAGAGCCGGTACAAGGACCGGCTGCTGGCGGACTATCCTGAAAGCCCTGAAGCCTTTATAGCGCGGGATCTGCGGGAAGCAGCAGTTGCGCCGACCCCGATGTGGCTCCTTTTTCCCGGGCCCTCAGGCATTGCTTTTGGGGCCGCGGCGGCGGAAGAGAGCGCCGGGGAGTTTTCTTTGCACCTTCCTGCGCCGCCGGCGTTTGCGGACGCGGCGCCTGCGGCAGGGCAAAGGCCCCTTGCATTGCAGACCGGCGTGTTCAGCAGGGAGGCCAATGCGGCGGCGCAGGCGGATCGTTTGCGGGACGCGGGCTTTGAAAGCGCGGTAAGCCGCCGCGCCGCCGCTGACGGCAGCGTTTTCTGGGCGGTAACGGTTCCTCCGGGGCCTGACGCGGAGCGCACCATATCCCGCCTGAGAGAAAAAGGCTTCGACAGCCTGCGGCTGTTTCACCCCCTGCGGCAGCCGTAGGCTGTTTCAGGTGCTTCTTGCGGTGCGAGGGTTTGCGGGTTTAGTCACAACCCTGAAGGATGCGCCTCAGCGGGCTTCGCAAACGCACGGGCGCGGCGCAGGAAGCCTTTAGCGGGGGTTTGGGGGCAGCCGAAGGCTGTTTCAGCAGCCGCCGTTTGCACTATGAGTCGCAAAACATGAAGCGCCGACAGCCTAAGGCTGTTCCCTTACGGGGAGTTCGCAAAAGAATACGCAAACCATGAAGCGCTGATAAAAAAGCCCCCAAAAACTCTTAAAAAGCGCAAGCGAAGCGCAGCGCCGGTAAAAAAGCCCCCAAAAAGCCTGCACAGGGCGCATTTGGGGCAGGCTCAACAGGCAGGCCGGAGCATACAGCACCATCCCGCAACAAACAGTATACTATGCTTGAATATACCATCAAACCGCAGATAAAAAAGTCTGTTTTTGCTTCAGGTTTATACATTTCTGACTCAGGTTTATACATTTCTGACCTAGGTTTATACATTTCTGACTCAGGTACAGTCATTTCTGACTCAAGTACAGCGTCGGTTGACTCAAATACAGCGCCGGTTGACTCAAATACAATGTCCGTTGTCGCAAATTCAGCGTCGGTTGTCTCAAATACAGTGTCCGTTGGGGGAATTTCAATGTCAGTTGACGCC
>JAITHF010000260.1 GCA_031280115.1 Spirochaetaceae bacterium
ACCAAAACAAGTCATTTTGGCACCAAAACAAGTCGTTTTGGCACCAGACAAAGTCATTTTGGCACCAAAACAAGTCATTTTGGCACCAGACAAAGTCATTTTGGCACCAAAACAAGTCATTTTGGCACCAAAACAAGTCATTTTGGCACCAAAACAAGTCATTTTGGCACCAAAACAAGTCATTTTGGCACCAAGAAAAACTATCCTGCCCCCGCATAAATCATTGTTTTATAACGACTTATCGGCGCTGCGCGCCTCTTTTAAGAGTTTTTGGGGGAACCAGTTCCCCCAAACCCCCAACCAACGGCTTCCTGCGTTGCGCCCTTCCGCCTGCAAATTCCGCTGAGGCCCATCCTTCGGGGTTGTGACTAAACGTGCAAACCCGCTCGCCGCGAGAAGCACCTGAATCCCCCGCAGGGGGCGCAGGGGGTTTGGGAGTGCGAAGGAGGGGATTTGAACCCCTACGCCGGAGGCACCAGAACCTAAATCTGGCGTGTCTGCCACTTTCACCACCCTCGCTCAATTTTCTCTCTCTTTTCTCTCTATAACAAGGACCAAGGACAAGGCCATAACAGGCTTCTAGCAATCTATCAATCACCCGCCGGCTTGCAGCACGCTTTGTAAGAACTGGCGGGTCCGGTGGTTCGCAGGCTCGCTGAACATCAGCGCAGGGGGCGCGGTTTCAAGAATAGCCCCCTCAAACATAAACACCACCTTGTCCGCCGCTTCCCTTGCAAAGCCCATCTCATGGGTAACCACCAGCATCGTCATTCCCGCAGCGGCAAGCCCTTTCATCACTGCCAGCACCTCCCCCACAAGCTCAGGGTCAAGCGCGCTGGTGGGCTCGTCAAAGAGCATTATCTTAGGCTCCATAGCCAGTGCCCGGGCAATCGCCACCCGCTGCTGCTGCCCGCCGGAAAGCTGCGAGGGGTAGGCGTTCATCTTGTCGTCAAGCCCCACCCGCGCCAAAAGCTGTTCCGCCTTTTCCTTTGCCGCCTTAAACGGCGTTTTCCGTACATGAAGAGGCGAAAGCATCACGTTTTGGAGGGCGGTTTTGTGGGGGAAAAGATTAAAGCGCTGAAACACCATGCCCACCTCAAGCAGGGCCGTATTGCGCTCCTGCACGGGCATTTTCACCCGGTTCACGCCGTTCACGCAGTCAAAGACAAGTTTGTTCTCCAGGTATATCTTGCCCTGATCAATGCGCTCAAGCCGGTTGAGGGAACGCAGGTAGGTTGATTTGCCGGCGCCGGAGGGCCCGATAATGCAGACCACCTCTTGCTGTTCCACGGTCAGGGAGACATCTTTGAGCACCTGGAGCGCCCCGAAAGACTTGCTGACCCCAAGGGTCTTTATCATTTCACCCATAACCCGCCTGCCTGCTGCCTGTTATTCATAAACCGAATACTTTTTTTCCAGCTTATGAAACACAAGGGAAAACACGGCGGTTATGATAAGATACAAGACCATAGCGGGTATATACACCAGCGCCGAGGCGGTGGACGACGAGATGGAGCGGGTAACTTTGGTAATATCCGCCAGCGCGATAATCGAGACCAGGGAAGCGTCTTTTAACACCATGATAAACTCGTTTCCCACAGGCGGGATGAGGCGCCTTATGGATTGGGGGATGATAACAAGGCGCATGGTTTGGGGGTAGGACATTCCCAGCGCCCGGGACGCCTCGAACTGGCCCTTGTCGATAGACTGTATGGCCGCCCGGATGATTTCCGCGCAGTACGCCGCGGAGTTAAGGGCAAAGGCGATGAACGCGGCAATGAAGCGGTTATTGATCGTAAGGAGGGGGGTAATTTCCGGCAGGCCGTAATAGATAAAGTATAACTGCATGAGGAGCGGGGTGCCCCGGAAAAAAAAGATATACCCGCTGCAAAACCGGCGTATAACCGGGCTTTTCGCCATTTTCCCCAGAGCAAGAAAGAGGCTCAGCACAAGCCCTGCGGACACGGACGCAAGGGTGAGCGCAATAGTAACCTGCGCGCCTTGCAGGAGCGGCGGTATCCAGCCCACTATCTTTTCTAACGCGCTCATACGCCGCCTCTCATGCTCAGCCTGCGCCTGCCGCTATTTTCTCACCGAAGAGACCAGATCTTGCTTAAATACATCCTGGGAGATCTTTTGTATGGTGCCGTCGGCGAAAAGCTCGTCCAGCGCCTTATCCAGCGCCGCTGTAAGGGCGTCGCTGCCTTTTTTAAGGCAGATGCCGAAGGTTTCGTCCGCCGTGCCTTGCCACACGATTTCAAAGGGGCTGTCAGCGCCGGAAACGTAGTCAAAGGCCACGAGGCTGTCAACCACGATAACCTCAACCCGCCCGACTTTAAGGTCCTCAAAACACTGCATAATGTTATCATATTCAAACGCCTCGAAACGCACGCCTTGTTCTTTTTCTAGGCGGGTGGCGTAAATATCCGCGGTGGTTTCCGCCTGATAACTTACTTTCCTGCCTGCGATGTCTTCGGGTTTATCTATCGTAATCCCCGACCCTTTGAGCAGCACGATGGTCATGGCGTTTCCGATATAGGGCTTGGTAAAGTTATGCGCCTGAAGCCGTTCCGGTGTAATCGTAACGCCGGACATGATAATATCATAGTCCCCTTTGTTGACTCCGGCGAAGATGCCTTCCCAGGCGTTATCCACATATTTTACCGTGAGCCCCAGTTTATCCGCCAGGGCTTTGGCCAGCTGCACGTCAAAGCCCATAGGGGTTTTCCCGTCCGCATCGTAATATTCCATAGGGGGATACTCGATGGCCATGCCTACGGAGAGGACGCCTTTTTCGAGGGTGAGGGTTCCGCCTGATGCCGGCTGGGTCTTTTGTTTTGAGCCGGTAGCATAGGCGCCGCTTACGAGAACGAGGGCGATACACGCCCCCGCCGCCATGTTGGTTAATTTCATTATTCCGTTCCTTGTGTTAGAATGATAAGAATATGGTGAAAGTATACCGTTTCATTTCCCGCTCCGTCAACCCCCCGCAGAGGGTTTACCGGCGCTCCCGCTGTTCGATAAGATAACCTATCCCCTCAACAAAGGCCCGGGGCGAGAAACGCTGCACCTGCCGGGTAAAGGCGCTGCGGTCAGAGAAGGCGGCTTCCATGCGTTCAAACCGGTCCATAGCCTCCATAAGGGACGCCGGTGTCTGCTGGTCAAAAAAGATGCCCGTCCGGCCCTCTTGGATCGTGTCCAAAACCCCGCCCTGCCGGTATGCGATGACCGGGCAGCCTGCGGCGCCGGCTTCGACTGGAATAATCCCAAAGTCCTCGATGCCCGGAAAGAGGAGCGCCTTCGCGCGGGAGAAATAGCCGGCAATTTCTGCGTCCGAGAGGCGTCCGGCAAACGTAATAAGGCCGGATTTCTCGTAGCGCCTGACATCCCGCGGCTTTGCGCCTGCGCCGGCCACCACGAGCCTCCGCCCGGAGGCAGCGCAGGCTTCGATCGCCAGGTCCGCCCGTTTATAACCGGCAAGCTGGCCGAAGAACAGGTAAAAATCCTCCGCCTTCCGTTCAATGCTGAGAAACTTTTCGAGAGAAACCGGCGGGAATACCACTGCCGCATCCCGATTGTAATAGCGCTTGATACGTTTGGCCACATAGGTCGAGTTGGCCGCGAAGCGGTCCACCAGATTTGCCGAAACGCAGTCCCACACCCGCAGGCCCGGGATAAGGCGGCGCATGAAGAACCGGGTGAGCAGGTTTGCGCCGGCAAAATACTGGTGGTACATATCCCACAGATAGCGCATAGGGCTGTGGCAGTAGCACAGATGATAGGCGTCCGGGTGAGGCACCACCCCTTTTGCCGGGCCGGATTCGCTTGAGATGACAAGCTCGTAGGATTGCAGGTCAAACGCCGTAAGCGCATGGGGCATGAGGGGCATATAGGTTTGATACCGGGAGCGGGCAAAGGGCAGGCGGTTAATAGATGACGTGTACACTCGACGGCTGTTTATGAGCGGCGAGACCGCCTTAGGGTCGTAGACATGGGTATAAATATCTGCCTCAGGAAACATCGTAAGAAGCGCCTCCAACACCTTTTCCCCTCCCCGCATGGTAACAAGCCAATAATGAACAACCGCGACTTTCATATCCCTAGCATACCCTATCGCTGCCGTCTCTACAACGCCGCGGGAGGGAATTGGGCGGGAGTGAAGTTTTGGGGCAGTTCGGCAAGTTCCACTGCGTCCCCGCTCTGCACGAGCACATACAAGCCCTTTTTATGGGCATATTGGCGCACGTTCTCATTCACGGTCCCGCCGGCAACGGC
>JAITHF010000029.1 GCA_031280115.1 Spirochaetaceae bacterium
GCAAGAGAGGTCTTGCTGTAGACCGTATCAGAGAGGCGCAGCACTTTGGCGCCCGGGTCGTAGTGGTCGGTAAGGGAGCCGCGTACCGGCTGGATTGCCACGCGGGTAATGTTATTCGCCCGCATAAGGAGCGCAGCCGCTTCTTTCCCGCTTATATTGCTGCGGCTTAGGACGCGGGAATAGGCGGCAAAGGTGGATTTCATCCGTATCTGGACAAACAGTGAAATCAGTATGGCCGGAACCACCAGCACCAAGTAATATATATCGAAAAACAACGCGGCACGCCTCCTCTCAAGGGTTTCTCTAAAATAACTGTCAACACATCATCATACTCCATTCCCTGGGGGTATTTCAAGTGCTTCCTGCGGCGATAGGGTTTGCCCCCTGCGGGGGATTCATGTGCTTCCTGCGGTGAGCGGGTTTGTGGGTTTAGTCACAACCCTCACGCCACGCCTCAGCGGACGTGGCAGGCGAAAGGGCGCAGCGCAGGTAGCCTTTAGCGGGGGTTTGGGGGAACTGGTTCCCCCAAATTCTTCCCAAAGAGGCGCGAAAGCGCCGATAATTTATACTATACCAACAGAGCGCGGCAGGAAAACCGGTTTTTTGGTTCCCCAAATAAGTTTTTTGGGTACCCAAATAAGTTCCGCGGTGACCCAAAAAACTATCCTGCCCCCGCATAAATCATTATCGTATAATGAATTATCGGCGCTGCGCGCCTCTTTAAGAGAATTTGGAGGGTCATAGACCCTCCAAACCACCCCTAAAGGCTGCCTGCCTCGCGCCCGTGCGCCATCGACGTCCGCTGAGGCGCATCCTTCAGGGTTGTGACTAAACGTGCAAACCCTCTCGCCGCGAGAAGCACGTGAAACCCCCGCAGGGGGCAAACCCGCTCACCGCGAGAAGCACTTAAAACCCCCGCAGGGGGCGCAGGGGGCGGGCGCGCTCAAGGAACGAGGCGATGTTTCCGCTGGTGTCCTGCACCGCATGGGCCCGCCGCGTGACCGCCTCGGAAATCTGGCGGAGCTTTTCCATTTCCCGCCGGATCGAACCGCTTCGGCGGTGTATGGCGCCGGCGCCGTTCCTGACCTGCCCTGTGGCGTCCTGAATGGTCTTGAGCGCCGTGAGTATCTGCCCCCCGCCTTCGGCCTGCTCCTCTACCGCGGCGGCAAGGGCGGCAAAAGATTCGTTCATGGCTTTGATTTCCGTGAACATCCTATCCATAGACCCTACGGTTTCATGGGAAGCCTCGCTTATCCGCCCTATCTCCCGCTCCATCTTCTTGATTTCACTTGAGATCCTGTCGGACTCTTTACCGGAAAGCTCCGCCAGTTTGCGTATCTCAGAGGCAACCACCGCGAAGCCCCTGCCGGACTCCCCTGCGTGGGCCGCCTCAATCGCCGCGTTCATCGCAAGAATGTTGGTTTGCGCCGCAATATCCGAAATGGTCTTATTCGCGTTTTGCAGGGCCGCCGACTGCTCCTGTATCTGCTTCACCTCTTCTGCCAGCTTGAGGAGCATAGCGTGCCCCGCGGACGAAGAGGCGCTGATGCCGCCGGCGGTCTTCTCCACATTCACCGCCACGGCTTTTATGGACGCGATGTTCGCCACCATCTCTTCAATCGCGCCTGAGGACTCGGCGATATGCGCCGATTGGGTATGCACCGCGTTTTCAAGCACGTCAATAGATTTGGCGATTTCCTCTACCTCGCCGGACGTCTGGGAAACCGACCTCAGCTGCTCGTCAGCATCCTGCTTCATGGCGTCCATATCGCCGGTTATTTTCTCAAGCGCGTCTGAAGACTCAGAGACAACCGAATTAAGCCGGTCCCCCGTATCGGTCATGTCCCCCAGATGGCCCTTGAGTTCATCAAGCGCGCGGTGCAGGTTGTCCCGAATCAATAAGAGCGCCCGCTGTATGTCCCCGATCTCGTCGTTTCTGAAATCCTTGGCCGCTATGTTAAAGTTCATGTCCGCAAGGGAAAGGGCGGTCTTCTGGATGTCCCGTATGGGGCGGACGATCATGGAGCGGGTAAAAAGCGCGGTTATGACCGTTGCGGCGGCCAGAAGCGCGAGGCTTATAAGGACCGTCCGGGCCAAGAGCCGGTCGGTTTTGGCAAAGATTACCGATACCGGAACCGTGGATACCAGAATCCAGCCCGTTTGGGGGATAGACGTGGAATAGATGAACGTGTCTTTGGTTATAAGAGAGAAAGCAGGCGAGCCGAGTACGGCGCCGCGGTAGGGTTCCATGTTCGTTTCAGTGAAAAAGTCAGCGGCCATAACCATCGAGGGGTCGGCATGGGTGATAAACAAGCCTTTGCCGTTGAGGAGGAAAAGCCTCTGCCCCGGGGCCGCCTTGTTCTCTTCAAGGAGTTTTGCCCAATCGGTAATAAAGACGTCTGCGGCAATAACCCCGATGTCTCTGCGCTGCCCGTCAAAGACAGCAGCCGAGAGGGAGGCGACCATCTCGCCGGTGCTGGAGTCCCGGTAAGGCTCCATGTACGCAACCTTGCCGGCGGCTTTTTTCGCGTCTGTGAACCAGGGGCGTTTCGTATTATTCCAGTCCTCAGGCGGTATCCAGCCGTCGTTGATATAATAGCCCTCTTGGGAATTCCATGGGTAATTATTAGAGAAATACAGCAGCCCCATGTTGGGGTCTGTTTCAGACAGGCGGTCCAGAAACCCGCGCATTTCCTGAAACGGCACATACCCGCCGTAGTGCAGGATATCGGCGATCCCCGCGGCAGCGTGATGCAAAATGTCCGTATGCTGCTGGAGGTTATACGCTACCTGAGAGCGCAAATGGGCGATCTGTTCGTGGACAAGGGTTTCGATCCGCTCATTGGACAGGGCGCGCAGGTTTATAAAAAACATGGTTGAAAGGGAGGCTGCTGAAAACAAAACGCCTGTTACGCAAACAAGGGTAAACAGCACCGCGCATGAAGACTTTTTATTATGCGTCATATATACGGATCTCCTTATGGCGCCTGCCGTGCGCCGGCGGGCTTGAGGGCTGCCGTATTACGCCGGCGCGCGGAAGCGCCGCAATGTTAATCGAAATAAACTTACTCTTTTTCCCCTCTATCTGTCAACCCCCTGCGGGGGATTCAGGTGCTTCTTGCGGCGGGAGGGTTTGCAATTTTAGTCACAACCCAGAAGCGGCGCCTCAGCGGAATTCGATGGCGTGAGCGGCGC
>JAITHF010000054.1 GCA_031280115.1 Spirochaetaceae bacterium
ATTTTGGCACCAAAACAAGTCATTTTGGCACCAAACAAAGTCATTTTGGCACCAAACAAAGTCATTTTGGCACCAAACAAAGTCATTTTGGCACCAAAACAAGTCATTTTGGCACCAAAACAAATATGCAAGTTATCAGCTTGCCTCGTAAACAGGAGGAATTATATGGTTGTTAGAGATTGGCTGCCGCGAGTACGCCCGCTCATTCTTCAGACGGCCGCGGCGCGGCTCCTCATGCCCGCTGCCAAAGGCGCCTCCCGGGGCGCGCCCGCTGCGGTTATCAACGCCCGCCGCATCGGCGCGGCCTTCCAGCGGCTCAAGGAGCTTGTTTCGATTATCCGCGCCCCATGTTTTTTACGCCTGTTATATTTTTTATATATAGTATATACGGCCCTTTTTATAGAAACGGCAGTGGTTTCCGCGCAGAGCAAGGCCGCGCCCGCGTCGGGGGCTGCGGATAAACTTGAGGCGCTGCTCAATAACCCCCAAATGGCCAGCCCCGCCTCGGCTGCCGCCTTGGGCAGAAACTGGTTCAAACTCGAAACCGACGCCCATGTGTTTACCGATCAGGCGAGCGTCCGGCAGGTCGCGTCGGTTTTGCTGGATTTGGATAACCAAGCAGAAATCTACAACGGGAAAAAAAGCAGGCTCGCCGCAACAATACTAAGCCGGAACGGCGGAGAAATAATTGCTGATTTTGTCTCGGTCTCTATGGTTGGCCCCATACAGATTAAAACCCCCTATCGGGCGCTGGTAAAGGCCGCAGACCGCACGGACGCGAAGATAGCGGTGGAAGTGCGGCAAATTCCCTCGGACAGCGAATCAAACAAAGCCATAAAGAACCTCTACGCCAGCCGGTACGCGGAAGAACTGTCCGTCAACGGCAAAAAGTACACGTATATCAGGATTTATACGATAGACGAGGTAAACGCCAGTATTCTCCCCGGGGCAAAAGCCGCGTTGGAAAACAACGCCGGACCAGTGAACATAGAAACCTTAGAACTCATCATAGCCGCGGCGCGCCGGCGCCCGTAAAAAACCCTCCCAGCGCGGCGCAGGCAGGGGACTCGAGAAACCCGGCCACCCCGTCTTCGGCGTTGGAGCCGATAACCATGTCCGCCGCGGCCTGTACCGCTGCTTTGGCGTTGGCCGGCGCCGCGGAAAAGCCTGCCGCCGCAAACAGGGAAAGGTCGTTCTCCTCGTCCCCAAACGCCATAACCTGGGACCGGTCAATCCTGTAATGGTTTAAAACCTCTTGCAGCCCCCGGCCTTTGGAAACGCCGGCGCAGAGTATCTCAAGAAACGTTGGGGAGCTGCGTACCATAGACATCCGCCCGCCGAACCGCGCGCTTACCTCCTTACGGATAAGCTCGTGCCGGTCAGGGCCGCAGATAAACATACCTTTAATGCAGCCGGCAAAACCCGCCGCCCCGCCCAAAACTTCCTCCAAGTCCTGTATAACCGGCGCAATGCCGGTGTGCCTCTGGTACTGCTCCGCTTCCGCAGAGCGGCGCTCCGCCAGAAGGACGCTCTTCCCATCCGCAGAGGGCAGGTACATCTGGTAATACAGGCCGAGCCTGCGGGACAGGCCAACACAGTACGCCGCTATTTCCAGGTCAAGAAGCGCGGCATACCGGATGGTTTCGCCCTCCGCAACCTGGGCGCCGTTAAAGTACACCATAGGGCCCTGAGCGCCCAGAGCCGCCCGGTACGGCTCGGCGGCCTCGATAGACCGCCCGGTGCAAATGATGGCTCTGCCGCCCTTTGAGAGAAACCGCTGGACCGCCGCTATGGTGCGGCTGCTCAGGGTGTTGTCCGGCCTCAGCAGGGTGCCGTCCAAATCCAGCGCCAGCGCCTGGACACAGGCGGCGTTGAAACGCCTCGCAGTACTGCCGGAAGCGATACTATCATGTATATTCATAGGGCAAGTATACCTAAAAACAGCTTCTTTCTCCACCTTCTCCACCCTCTCCACTCTCTCCACTTTCTCTACAAGGGCGCGGCTCTTGGCAGAGGGTTCGGGCCGGCTGGCGTACGGCGCGGGTATGGGCTATACTCAAAACAATATGAGAAAAGGAGCTCTGGTGTGGGACAGCAGCATTCAAGCGCCGCGGCGGTTATAATCGCGATTATTCCCATTGTAGGTATTGTGATGGGATCAACAGTAGTGTTTTTCTATCTTCTTTGGAACCACAAGCGCAAAACATTGCTCATTCAGGCGGGGCAGTATACAAAGCCCCGCTTTGACCTCCTTTCATTCAGCCTGCTTACAGGGCTGCTGTTAAGCAGTGTGGGGACCGCCTTAACCCTCTTTCTTGCGCTGAGTTTAGGCGCCAGTTTTGGGCTTTTAGGCGGGATAATCCCCCTTTCTGTCGGCATCGGCCTCTTGGCCTATTACCGGATCAAGCGGGGCGGCGGCGGCGCATGAACAGGGGAGACGATTTGGACGATCAGCTGATCGCCGCGGAGGTCGTCTCGGGACAGAAGAATTTATTCCGGCTTCTTGTGAACCGGTATGAAAAAACCGTCTATGCTATGGGGCTGAGTTTTTTCCATAATACCGAAGATGCTTCGGATTTTACCCAGGAGGTTTTTTTGAAAGTGTTCCGCAGCCTCCCCTGTTTCGAGGGCCGCTCCCGCTTTTCCACATGGCTGTATAAAATCGCGTATAATACTGCGGTGAACAGCGTAAACCGCCGGAAAGAGTACCAGAGCCTTGCTGAAGACAAGGCGCAGGACCGGAAGACGCCGGAAAAGGCGGTCTTGCGGGACGCGGTGAAAGAGGCGGTGCAGGAGGCGGTGCGGGAGCTTCCAGAGCGGTACCGCATCTGTGTTGACCTCTTTTTTTTCTATGGCCGGTCTAATCTGGAAATACAGGCGATTACCGGCTATCCGGTGAATACGATTAAATCCCATGTTTTTCGGGCTAAGAAACTCCTGCGGGAGAAATTAAAACATTTTATTTTATAGGAGGCGTCGAATGACTTGCCGCGGCTTTATGGATAAAATATACGATGATGCAGGATCCGGCGGATGTTCTCTGGGGGAACGGCTTCAATTAAACGCGCACCGGCTTATCTGCCCCCGCTGCGCCGCTGAGGAGCGGGCGCTTAAAGCCGCGTGGAAGCTCCTTGCTGATCAGGAGTTTTTTCCCGAATCTCCTTGCATGGCCGGAAGGATTATGGAGCGGGTATACGCCGAAGAGCCGGCAGGCCCTGGAGAAGAGCGGGACGCTGCTTCGGGCGTGTCGTTCCGCGGCTGGGTGGTAACCGGCTTTATTGTGCTTATTTCGCTTTCCACGTCGTTTTTCGGGGTAGAGTTCGGCAGAATAGCCGCGTCTCAGGGCTCGTCGTTTCTTTTGCCGGTAGGTTTAACCATAGGATGCGTGCTTACTGGTTACGGCGCCCTTTTTATCGGGAGCCACCTCAAAGCGTTTTCCCTCCGTTTCCTCAAGCCCCCTGCGGGCAGCGGAAGGCTGTCTTAACGGCGGTGCGGGGTGTGGGCGGCAAAGCGGGCGGCGATGGCGTAGCGGCGCGGCGCAGGAAGCCTTTATGGGTGGCGTGGAGGGTCTATGACCCTCCAAATTCTCTTCAATGAGCAGCGGCGGGGTCTTGAAATACCGGCCCTTGGCGCCCTGCAACGCCGCGCGGACCCGGGCGTTCAAGACTTCCGGGCGGGGCGCGGCAATCGCCGCGGTTCTCGCCTTCTGCACGATGCGGAGGCGCTCCTTGGGAAGCCATTTTGGGTAATAATACATACGCAATAACTCCTTAACAATATCTGCACCCGTCTTAAAGGCGGGGCAGAGACCGGAAACAGCGCGGCGCCGCTGGTGTGAAGCGCCGCCGGAGCGGGAAATTCCGGCTCGGATTTGAACAGATCCGGCTCGGATTTGAATAGATCTGACTCAGATTTAGAAAGATTTGACTCAGATTTAGAAAGATCCGGCTCAGATTTAGAAAGATTTGACTCAGATTTAGAAAGATTTGACTCAGATTTAGAAAGATCCGGCTCAG
>JAITHF010000171.1 GCA_031280115.1 Spirochaetaceae bacterium
GCGCGTAAATTGTGGGACCCCCCAGGGGTTTCTCGCCGCCGAGCCCCCGTTATCCGGCGCCACGGCAGGGGATTTACCAGTTATTGCCGTAACCGCCTGCCCCCCGGTCACGGCGGGGCTTGTCCATAGCCTCGTTTACCCGAAGCTGGCGGCCGTCAAATTCGCGGCCGTTCGTGCCCGCGATGGCGGCGCTCGCTTCTTCGTCGCTGCCCATTTCGATAAAACCGAAGCCTTTAGAATTGCCGGTTTCACGATCAAAGATGATCTTGGCTGAGGCAACACTGCCGAAATCGGAAAACAGGGAACGCAGCCCGTCTTCGGTGGTGTTATACGAGAGATTACCGACATACAATTTCTTGGCCATTGAGAAAATTCCTTCACCCGGATAAGGCCGGACATAGCCGGCCCGCGCGTCCGGGCAGCGCTGTTATTCACGCCTATTAACCATAGGCGACTCCAATCTCCTTTAGGGAATACCCTGCGGAGAATATGGGATGCAGAAAAATAACCAAGGATCGAGGGAGAGACGCGGGACGAGAAAAACACAGAACCCTTACTGTTTTGAAAACCGGAGGCCCCTTTACGGAAACCGCCACACAATCTGCTACTCAAAAACGTATCCTAGTCATAGAAACAGTACCCCACTTTCGCGCCGCCGTCAAGGGCTTTCTGCTTAAACTTGCGGCTTCGCGGGGTTTTATTTTTTTATTTTTTCTGAAATCGGGTTTTGCTGGAAGAGCGCGGCAACGGCGGCCTTTATATCCCGCACTTCCCTGATTTTTACAGCCCCCCCTGTTCCCTGTTGTTCCCTCGCGCCTCCTGCGTCTTGCACCTCCCGGTCTTTGAGGTTCCCTGCGGGAGATTGGGGGCAGAGAAACGTATCAAAGCCAAGGCTCAGGCTGGTTTTGATTCGGGACGGGAGGCGCCGCGGGGGGCGGGCTTCGCCGGCAAGGGACAGCTCCCCTGTAATCGCTGTCCCTGCGGGCAGAGGTACGCCGACACGGGCTGAATAGAGGGCGCCGGCCAGGGCAAGCTCCACGCCGACCTCGGTTATGCGTATGCCTCCGGCAACGTTGATATAGATGTCCTGATCCGAAAGGCGCAGCCCCAGATGTTTCTCGATAATAGCCGCCACCCGGGACACCCGGGCTGAATCAACGCGGTCAGAGAACACGCGGCTTACCGCGCCTTTTGCCGGCACCGTGAGGGCCTGTATCTCCACCAGCAGGGATCTGGTGCCTTCAAGCACCGCGGCTGTGGCGACCCCCGGCGGCAGCTCCCCTTCGCGGTGTACCAGAAAGAGGAGGGACGGGTCTTCGACCATAACAAGCCCCTGATCGCCCATAGTAAAAATGCCAATCTCGTCCACTGAGCCGAAGCGGTTTTTCGCGGCCCGCAGGAAGCGGCAGTCCCCGTCGTTCTGTTCAAAGTACAGCACCGTATCTACCATGTGTTCGAGGGTCTTCGGGCCGGAAATAAGCCCCTCTTTGGTCACGTGGGCTGACAGAAAGAGCGCCGCATCGTGTTCTTTTACCCAAGAGATAAGCGAAAACGCGCAATACTTCATCTGGTTTATGGTGCCCGGCACAAGCCCCGCCTCGTCAGTGTGGAGGGTTTGGGCTGAATCGGCTATGACCATAACCGGCTTTACCGCTTCAAGGGCGCTTTCGATGGTTTCAAGCCGTCCGGTACAGCACATCTCTATCCGGTCCCCCTGTATCCCAAGCCTGTCAGAGCGCATCCGCACCTGTCCTGCGGACTCTTCGCCGGAAATATAGAGTATTCTGCCTTTGGTGCGGGCAGCGCCGGCGGCTTGGAGGAGCAGCGTTGACTTGCCTATGCCGGGTTCCCCGCCCACAAGGATAGCGGACCGGGTCATAATGCCGCCGCCCAGCACCCGGTCAAGTTCTGGTATGCCGCTTGAGACGCGGCTTCCGGCAAGCGGGTCAACTGACGACAGGGGCAGGGACAGGGCGGCTTGGGGGATTTTCCCGCCGCCGCTTTTCCCGCCGCCGGCGGCAGCGGTTTCGTCTAAGGTGTTCCATTCGCTGCATGCAGGGCAGCGTCCGAGCCATTTGGGTTCTTCATGGCCGCAGGCGGAACACCTAAAAACAGCCCGTTTTTGTTTTTTTATCATACCCACAACTATCGGCGCCCCCTGCGGGGGTTTCAAGTGCTTCTTGCGGCGAGAGGGTTTGTAAGTTTAGTCACAACCCCGAAGCGGCGCCTCACCGCGCTTTGATGGCGTGAGCGGCGCAGCGCAGGAAGCACTAGTGAGGGGTTTGGGGGGCTGGTCCCCCATCCTCTTCAAAAAACACCCGCAGGGTGCTGCACCAGAAACCCGGCCTGCCGTACCTTGTGCCACTAAAACAGCCTTCGGCTGCTAGGGCTGTAAAACCTCCCGCAAGAGGCGCAGGCCCGTCTCTATCTCTTCGCCGCTTATGATATAGGGCGGGAGAAACCGGAGCGTATGGGGGCCCGCGGAAAGCACCAGGAGCCCCTTGGCCAACGCCGCGTGTAACAAGTCCGCTGCCGGCGCCGAAACATCCGCCCCAATAATAAGCCCCCTGCCGCGGACCGCTTTGACGCCGGATTGCTCCAAGCCCCGAAGCCCCTCCATGAGGCGCTCCCCCTTCCGGGCAATCTCAGCGAGAAACGCCGGCTCGGTTACGGTCTCAAGCACGATAAGGCCGGCTGCCGCGGCCAGCGCGTTCCCCCCGAAGGTGCTGCCGTGATCCCCGTACTCAAACACGCAGGCCGCTTTCTCGCCGGCCAGCACCGCCCCTGCGGGCACGCCCCCTGCAAGCCCCTTTGCAAGGGTAACAATGTCGGGGCGCACCCCGTAGGCTTCGCACGCGAGAAACGCGCCGGTCCTGCCGACGCCGCACTGGATTTCGTCAAACATAAGGAGGATGTCCCGCTCCGCGCACAGCCGCGCGGCCTCATGGATAAACGCCGGCTCCTGGGGGAAAATCCCGCTCTCCCCCTGAACTGCCTCGATAAGGAGCGCCGCCACTGCGTCCTTGTCCAGCGCCGCGTCCAGCGCCGCCGCGTCCCCTTGGGGGATAAACGCGAAGCCTTCGGTAAAGGGGCCGAAATCCTTGTGGAACTTAGGCTGCCCTGTGGCGGCAAGGGTGGTAATGGTCCTCCCGTGGAAACTCCCTTTAAGGGTAACGATCGTATGCCGCCCGGGGCCGTGCCTTTTCAGGGAATACTTGCGGGCGATTTTGCAGGCCCCTTCGTTGGCCTCGGCGCCGGAATTGGCAAGAAACACCCGCTGCATCCCCACAGGCGCGCAGGCCGCTACCAGCCTTTGGGCAAACGCCTCGGAAATGTCGCTTTGATAGTAATTGCACACATGATTAAGCCGCGCCGCCTGTTCGGAAATGGCTTTCACCAGCGGCGGGTACCCGTGGCCCAAACAGTTCACCGCGATACCGGACGTAAAATCAAGGTACGCCTTCCCGTCAGTATCCGTGAGCCATGCCCCTGAACCGCGGGTAAACGTTACCGGCAGCCTATGATAGGTATTCATAAAAACATCAGCCATACTAAAACTCCTTTTTATTTTTTTATATGTCATAAGAGGGGGCGGCAGCCAGGGCGCCCGCCCCTTCTGCCCGGCGGTTCAGCGCCCGATCATGGTGCCGATGCCTTCGTCGGTAAAGAGCTCCACCAAAAGCGAGCGCGGGAGGCGCCCGTCAATAATATGCGCCTTTTTGACGCCTCTGTCCAGCGCGAGGGTGCAGCAGTCCGCTTTGGGTATCATGCCTTTGCTTAAAACCCCTTTGGTTTTAAGGTCTTCAAGCTCCGTTCTGGTCAGGGTCTTTATAAGCGAATCAGGGTCGTGGATGTCCCGCAGGATGCCCTGCACGTCGGTCATAAGAATAAGTTTCTCCGCCCCCATGGCCGCGGCGATAGTGGCGGCGGCGGTGTCGGCGTTCACGTTGAAGGCCCGGCCTGTTTCCGGGCAGAACGCCACCGAGGAAACCACGGGAATTGCCCCTGCGTCAAGGATAACCTCAAGAACAGCCGTATCAACCCGCTCGATCTCGCCTACAAACCCCAAGTCCTCCCCGTTAATCCGCAGGCGCCGGGCGCTGAGCATGGCGCCGTCAATGCCGCAGACCCCGACGGCTTTGCCGCCGCCCTGCTGGATGAGCCCTACGATGTCTTTATTTACCTTGCCGCACAGCACCATTTGCACGATTTCCATAGTTTCCTCGTCAGTATACCGCAGCCCCCGGACAAAGCGGCTCTCTTTGCCCACCGCGCTGAGGAGCGCCTCGATTTCAGGCCCCCCGCCGTGGACCAGCACTGCCCGTATTCCCACGCAGGCCATTAAAATCACGTCGTCCATGACCGCGGCTTTTATCTCCGGGCTTATCATGGCGTTCCCGCCGTACTTAACCACCATTGTTTTCCCGCGGTAATCCTGAATATACGGCAATGCCCGTACCAGCACTTCCGCGCGGTCATTATTATTCATATACGTTTCTTTCATATCTTTCATATATCCAATCCCTCCCCGCCGGCCCCGGCTTTCCCGCGGGCAGCCTCCGGCGGGTCCCACGAATATAGCACCGGCCCCTTCTACAACACAACCCCCTGCGCCCCCTGCGGGGGATTCAGGTGCTTCTCGCGGTGAGAGGGTTTGCACGTTTAGTCACAACCCAGAAGCGGCGCCTCAGCGGACGTCGCAGGCGTTAGTGGCTCAACGCAGGAAGCCTTAGTTGGGGGTTTGGGGGCAGCCTAAGGCTGTTCCCTTACGGGAAGTTCGCAAAAGAATACGCGAACCATGAAGCGCCGGTAAAAAAGCCCCCAAATTCTTCCCAAAGAGGCGCGGAAGCGCCGATAATTCGTTATACTATAATGGGTTATCCGGTGAAAGGGCATCCTATTCCCTGTACAATCTGCCTTAGCGGTAGTTACCGGAGCGTTAGCGGTAAACCGCGTACCGCCTGAAATAAACCCTGCGCCGCCTGAAATAAACCCTGCGCCGCCTGACATGAGCCGCGTGCCGCCTGAAACAAACCGTGTACAGAATACGCTGTCCGGTTTTATTGAGCGCTGCGCTTCGCTTGCGCCTCTTTTAAGAGAATTTGGGGGAACCAGTTCCCCCAAACCCCCCATAAGTGCGACGTGTGCAGCGCCGCTAACGCCTGCGGCGTCCGCTGAGGCGCCGCGTGAGGGTTGTGACTAAAATTGCAAACCCGCTCACCGCAGGAAGCACGTGAAACAGCCTCCGGCTGCGCAGGGGGTGGCGCTCAAGCGCGTTTTAGGGTACGATGGCTGCCTATGAACTATGAAATCGTGGTTGCTGATCCGGCAAAGAACATAACCCTTATGGTGCTTAGCCAGACAGAAAACCGTCTTGAGACGGCGCGCTACCTCATGGCCCTGCCGTATCTGGAGGCGGAACAGGTTGGGTTTGTAACGCCGCCGCAGGCCCCGGGCGGCCTTTGGCATCTTGAGATGGCAGGCGGCGAGTTTTGCGGCAATGCGGCGCGCAGTTTCGGCCTTTTCGCGGCGCTGCAACAGGGGGTTCGGGGCGCCGGGAGTGTTTCTATCAGTATAAGCGGCATGAAGGAGCCGCTTTCTATTGCGGTCAATACCGCTGAGGGCCGCGCGGCGGCGGCTATACCGGCGCCGGTTTTTAAGCGGGGCCTTGATTTCTATGGAAAGACCCTCACGGCCTATGGGTTTGAGGGCATAACCCACCTTATTGCGCCGGACATCCTGCCGGACAGGGAGGCGTTTTTCGCGCTTAAAGCCCAGTGCGAGCGCTTTCTGCCGCCCGCTCCGGCCCTGGGGGTCATGTTTTATCAGCAGGCGCAGGCTGTGATGACGCCGGCGGTGTATGTGTACCAGACGGACGCGCTGGTGTTTGAGTCAAGCTGC
>JAITHF010000173.1 GCA_031280115.1 Spirochaetaceae bacterium
TGCTTTGAGCCGGTGCGCCTGCAAAGCGCGGTGAGGCGCCGCTTCGGGGTTGTGACTAAACTTACAAACCCTCTCGCCGCGAGAAGCACGTGAATCCCCCGCAGGGGGCGCCGCGAGAAGCACTTAAAACCCCCGCAGGGGGCCGCAGGGGGTTGCGGGGGGCGGGGAAAGATGCTATGGTTTTCTTATGAAAGAAATAAAAGAAATGAAAGATATGAAAGAAATAAAAAAAATAAAGATACACGCCCGGGGCCTGTGCTGTGCCGCGCTTCTTGGGTGGCTCTTCATCGGGTGCGCGTCCGCTCCCAAGTCAGCGCCGCAAAAAGACACTTTCAGTTTTTATCTTATGAACGATACGTGGATATGGGACTTTCATGAGGTGCGTATTGCCGCGCCGGATTCTTCTGAGTGGGGGGACAATGTTATGGACGCGCCCCTTGGGGCCGGCGGAAAAGCCCTGCTCAACGCATCCAAATCCTTTGAGGGCGCCCTGGTAAACCTGCTCATTTACACCGAAGACGGAAGCCGGTATGGGGTGTACGGCGTTGAACTCCAGCCAGAGCAGACGGTCAGGGTTGACGAGAATGACATGGCGGACTTTTAGGGCGCGCAAGCTGTTGCCGGTACGACGCGAGATAGGGGGCAAGGAGCGCTCTCTTTTCTCCGGCGTACTGCTCGTAAAACACCCCGCCTATGGTCATGCGCGCAAAGCCGCCGGCAGCCGCCGCGGGTATACAGGCTTCCCGCAGGTCTGCTGCGCCGGCAGGCGCCGGCTGTTCCGCCAGCGCCACTATAAGGCCGCCGGCAAAGTTGTCGCCGCACCCTGTTGTGTCTCCTGTGGCGCATTCGCGGTCTATCCCTTGGGAAACCGGAAGATATGTCAGGTCAAGCGGGGCGAAAAACCCGCCCTTGGCGATCAGCACCACTGGCCGCGCCCCCTGGGTAATGACTGCCGCGCCTGCCCCCTGTGCAAGAAACCACCGCGCCGCGTCTTCCACCCGCCGCTGCCCGGCTGTTTTCAGGGCCTCGTCCCGGTCAGCGATGAGTATATCAATAAAGGGATAGGCGTCATCCTGTTCCCCCAGTTTCCACTTGCGCCCGGGGAAGCGGAGGTCGCTCTGGTAGTCATAGACCAGATTAACCACCGTAAGGGCCCCGCGCTGCCGGGCCTTCCGCAAGAGGCCGGTAAGCCCCTTATGGAGCGGCGGCAGGAGGGCGGTCCCGCCAAACGCCGCGATATGGGCGTCAAAGAAATCGTCCCCCAGATCTTCAGGGCAGAGGAAACTGGCATCCCCCGGAATATGAATGAACGTGCGCTCCCCCTGCCCGTTGTCGTGGCGCGGGTCGGAAAGCACGTCCGTCCGCGGGGTGGTTCCCTCTTTTACCACCAGATTTGTTTTGGTAAAAGGGATGCGCTCAAGGCAGCGGCGCATGAGGCGGGAGGTTTCGTCGGTTCCCGCCGCGCCGTAGAACGCGACGGCGTGTTCAGGGCCGCGCACTATCTGGGACGCATGGGCAAGGGACACCGCCGAGGGCCCGCCCAGATTACACGATACAGGGGGCGCGCCGGCGCAGATCTCAGCGAGCAGCGCCGCATAGTTTCTGCCGGTAAACGCCTCAAGGTCATCCGCGAACACGAGCCGCCCCGGGTGCAAGCCCTGATCCCCTTGTTTGCGGGCGCTTGCGGCAATAAACGCGGGGCCGGAGAAGTCCGTGTCCGCGTATAAAAAGTCCATGAGGCAGCAGCCCGTGCCGTGGATGACCATTAGAACCGCACCAGGTGTATGTCTTGGGAGGTAAGGCTCTGGACGACCGCTTCAGCGCCGGCGATATAAAACAGCCGTATAGCCGGGCCGCTGCCGGTTCCGTACTTGTCTTTGAGGAACGGCGCGGCTTCAAAGGCTTTGGCTTTCACCTCAGGCCGGGAATCAAACACGGCTTTTCCGGAAATGCGGATCCATGTCCGCGTTTTTTCATCAGTAGCGCTTATTTCGAGGTGAGGATTGGCGGCAAGCTGCTTAAAAGACGGTTTTTGGTCATTGGTAGTAAAGTACAGTTTGCCCTCAAACTCCATGACAAAGCCGAATGGCCGGACTTTCGGCTTGTCTCCGTCAACAGTGGCCAGATAAAAGGTTTTGCCGGCCAAAAAGCTCGCCACATCTTGAAACGTATACATAAAGACTCCTTACGCCCCTTGGGGGTTTTAATGGCACATCATACGCCCGATAGGGCTTCGCGGTCAAGGGGATACTGCATGAGCGGGCCGCGCCAAAGAAAGGAGAAAGAAAGGAGGTTGATTGGAGGGGCGGATGTGTGTATATTTGAGAGAAAGGATTATCCTTTATGACCGCTCCTATGAGGGTCAATCCAGCCGGGCTTTACGCCGGCTTATTTAAAGAAGGAGCCCCTATGAAAGGCACCCGCAATTATACGGACTTAGGAACCATATTTGACCAGATCTTTGAGGCCGCTCAGGATCTTACCGACGAGTTCAACCGCAGTTTCAGCCCCTTTAACGCCAATCACCCCTACGGAAGGCCGCATACGCCGTTCTTTGACGATTCTGTTGACTATTACCCCAACTACTCCTACCCGCCTATGAACGTCTATATGACCGGCGACCGGAGCATGGTCTTTGAGTTCGCCCTCGCGGGCTTTGACGAGAAAAATATAGGCCTCTCGTTTCAGGGGGATTATATGGTCTTCTCCGCCCAAATCGGGGACGAGGCGCGGCTTGACGCCCTTTCTGATGAGAATGTCCGCTATTTTAAGCGGCGCCTTAAACTGAAAGACATCGAGCGGCAGAAATACTACGTGCCCCTTGACAAATACGCTCAGGAAAAGGTCAAGGCAGTCTACCGGAACGGCATCCTCAAGGTGGCGGTCCCTCCGAAAGACGAGATCGGCCTGCACGAAGGGGTCAAAATCGAGATAATCAAAGAGGGCGACTAGGCGCGGAACAGCGGCGGCCTATTCCACGGTCACGCTCTTCGCAAGGTTCCGGGGCTTATCCGGATCGTTGCCCCGGGCAGTCGCGCAGTAATACGCGAAAAGCTGGGCGGGAATAACGGCGAGGAGCGGTGAAAAACTGTCCTCGGTACGGGGAATAGGAAAAACCTCCTGGGCGGTCCTGTCAAACGCCGTTTCCCCTTCCCAGGTAATAACCAGCAATGAGGCGCCCCGGGCCGCCACTTCCTGCATATTCGAGGCTATCTTGTCAAAAAGCCGGCGCTGAGTGGCCGCCGCGACCACCAGCGTCTCGTTATCCACCAGCGCGATAGGCCCGTGCTTCAGTTCCCCCGCGGCAAATGCTTCCGAATGGGTGTAGTTTATCTCTTTAAGTTTAAGAGCGCTCTCAAGGCTCACCGGATAATCGAACTGCCGCCCCATGAAAAACACCTTGGCCTTATGAAAGCAGTGCGCCGCGGCCCTTTGGATGCGCCGTTCATCCCCAAGAATCTGGCGCGCCTTTTCCGGTATCTCCTCCAGCGCCGAAAGGTGCCGGCAGTATTCCTCCTGCGTCAGGCTTCCCCGCAGGCGCCCCAGTTTAAGCGCCATAAGATACACCGCCATAAGCTGGGTGGTAAAGGCTTTGGTGGAGGCCACGGCAATCTCCGGCCCTGCCTGGGTGTACAGGGCGCAGCCGGCTTCCCGCGCAAGGGTGGAGCCTTTCGTGTTGGTAAGCGCCAGCACTGACGCGCCCTGAGCTTTCGCAAGCCGCGCCGCCGCTAAGGTGTCGGCGGTTTCACCGGACTGGCTTATGGCCATAAACACCTCGCCGGAGTTTAAGATCGGGTCCCGGTACCGGGACTCTGAGGCAATATCCACTTCCGCCGGCAGGCGGGCGAACCGCTCAAGGGCGTGTTTTGCCACCAGCGCCGCGTGCCAGGCGGTTCCGCAGGCGGTGATAACAACCCGCCGCGCGTTTTTCCAGTCTTCAAGCGGCATATCCCCCAGGTCTACGTCCCGCCGCCCGCCCGCACCGGTGCAAAGGCGCTGTTTCAGCGTATCCTCAAGGGCTTTGGGCTGTTCGTGAATCTCCTTGAGCATAAAGTGGGGGTATCCGCCCTTTTCCGCCGCCGCCGCGTCCCAGTCAATACGGGCGGCCTTCCGGTGTACGGTCTCGCCTTGGCCGTTAAAAAACGCAATCCGGTCGCGGTAGAGCGCCGCAATCTCCCCTTCTTCAAGAAAATAGACCTCCCTTGTGCGGCTCAAGAGCGCCGGCACATCTGAGGCGAGAAACTGCTCCCCCCTGCCGGCGCCCACAATAAGGGGGCTGTCTTTGCGTACTGCAAGGATGCGGTCAGGCGCGTCTTCCGCGATAACCGCCAAAGCATAGGACCCGTTGAGGCGCTCCATCGCGGCGGCGACCGCGCTTGCGAGGGGGTCTGCATGGGGCCGGTCCCGGGACTGGCGCTGATAATAATAATTGATGAGGTGCGCCGCGGCTTCGGTGTCGGTGCCGCTTTGAAACGCCGCGCCCTGGCCGCACAGCCACGCTTTAAGGGGCGCGTAGTTTTCGATGATGCCGTTATGCACCACCGCGACGGCCCCTGCGCGGTGCGGGTGGGAGTTCGCGTCAGAAGGTTCCCCGTGGGTTGCCCATCGGGTGTGTCCGATACCCAGCGTCCCCTGCAAAGGCGCCGCTTCAGAGGCAAGGCGCGCTTCAAGGGCGTGGAGCCGGCCTTGCATCTTGCGGACCTGGAGTTTCCCCTGATGGAGCACGGCGATTCCTGCGGAGTCGTAGCCGCGGTATTCGAGTTTTTTAAGGGCCTCAAGGATTACCGGCGCCGCCTGCTGGTACCCGATATAACCGGTAATGCCGCACATAGGGCTTCAG
This sequence comes from Spirochaetaceae bacterium, assembly GCA_031280115.1. Classification (GTDB taxonomy): domain Bacteria; phylum Spirochaetota; class Spirochaetia; order Treponematales; family Breznakiellaceae; genus JAITHW01. The sequence continues at coordinate 4,841 of JAITHF010000173.1, forward strand.
GCATCCTTATAGGTTGAGAAATCATCGAAGTACACGGTCTCTTCAAGGCTCAGGCGCTGGCAGTGCTGTTCAGCAGGCGCCGCGGTGTCAGACGGGTAGCCTATGACAAGAAAAGCCGCAGGGATCAGGGGTTCAGGGAGTTTAAAGAGGGACCGTGTTTTTTGGGGGTCGAAGGACATGACCCAGGTGCTTCCCAAGCCTATATCAGCGGCTTGGAGCATCATGTGGGTTGCCACGATACTGGCGTCTGTTTCGCCGCTGCCCATGCCGTCGAACTGCCGTATCCACGGGCGGCGCCGGTCATACGCCACGAGGAGCGCCAAAGGCGCGTTGAACCGGTACGGGGTACAGGCGTCCACCTTTTGGAGGTCATGTTCTTTATGGATGACGAGGATACGGTGGGGCTGGCGGTTTCCGGCAGTGGGGGCAATCCGGCCTGCTCTGAGGATGCAGGCGCGTTTTTCCTGTTCTACCGGCTGGTTTTTGAATTGCCGCACTGAGTAACGCGCTGCGGCGAGGGCGTCAAAATCCATAGGGGGTCTCCTTGGGACACAGTATAGCAGAATACCGAAACCTCGTCCACCCCCTGCGCCCCCTGCGGGGGATTCAGGTGCTTCTCGCGGCGGGAGGGTTTGCGATTTTAGTCACAACCCCGAAGCGGCGCCTCACCGCGCTTTGACGGCGCACGGGCGCGATGTAGGAAGCCTTTAGCGGGGGTTTGGGGGAACTGGTTCCCCCAAATTCTCTTAAAGAGGCGCAAGCGAAGCGCAGCGCGTAAAAAAACGCAGGACGGTTGAAAAACCGTGAGAGGGGCGGTAGTGTTGTGTTATTATGATGAAAAATAATACGGCAGCGCTCCCGTTAGGGCGCAGTGT
>JAITHF010000199.1 GCA_031280115.1 Spirochaetaceae bacterium
AATAGATCCTGGTCGCGGTTCTTATAGCACGTGGCGATAAGCCGTTTTAAGCCGAGGCCGCAGAACCCTGTGAAGAAATACCGGAAAAAGTTGCTGACCCGCGGGTCGTCGCAGTTGCAAAGGATGGTTTTCCCCTTGAAATGGGAGGTATAATGGCCCAATTCTTTTTCTATGTCAGTGAGCTGGGTATAGAACTCGTCGTTTTTCTGCTCTTTGGCGCGGTGTAACTTTTTATTGCTCATGCCCCCGCCCTCCCCCGCGAGGCGCGGACGTAAGGGGGCAGAGCAGGCGGAAGGGCGGAACGCATGAAGCCTTTATGGGGGGCTTGGGGGAACTGGTTCCCCCAAATTCTCTTAAAAAAGCGCAAGCGAAGCGCAGCGCTCATAACCGAACAGTCAGGGGCTTTCACAGCGCGGATGTATGCGGCAGGTGCGCGGAGATGTATCCGCACGGCGCGGAGATGTATCCGCGCAACACGGAGATGTATCCGCGCGACGCGGGTGCGTACCCGCGCGGCAAAGCGGCGCCCCCGCACGGCAAAGATGCGCACCCGCGGGACAAAGGGGCGCCCCGCTAACGCGGAAAGATTACCCCCTGCGGCACCGTGTATACCGGCTGACCTATCGGGAAAAAGACCTGAAAAAAACGGTGGAAAACAGGTTAAAGAAGGGCAGGATTCAGGCGGAAGGGGCTTGACAAACGCATATATGCTATATAAAAATCGTTTGTCGTTTGTCGTTTGTCGTTTTCGTTTTCGGCCACATTACGCCCTAAAGAAAACGCGATACTACTACACATAATAATATAACAATACCACCCCTCTCACAGTTTTTCAACCGCCCTGTCAAAAACTCTTTATTATAAGGGCTTTTTTTACCGGCGCTCCGCGCCTCTTTTAAGAGAATTTGGGGGAACCAGTTCCCCCAAGCCCCCAACCAACGGCTTCCTGCGCCGCGCCCGTGCGCTATCGAAGCGCGGTGAGGCGCCGCTTCGGGGTTGTGGCTAAACCCGCAAACCCGCTCGCCGCGAGAAGCACGTGAAACCCCCTTCGGGGGGTTGACAGGGGGGGGCGGAAACTCTATAACAAAAGCGGTTTGAGGAGAACCGTATATATGACCATGAATACAGGGATTATCACTCAGATTATAGGGCCGGTTGTGGATGTGCGCTTTGAAGACGGCGCCGTTCCCGGGCTGCTTAACGCCCTCACGGTTTCTACCGGCGGGCGGACCATGACCATGGAGGTGCTCCAGCATATCGGGGATAACCGGGCGCGCTGCGTGGCCATGGAAGCTACCGAAGGGCTTGCCCGGGGGCTCGCGGTAACTGATACCGGCGCCCCTATCCGAGTGCCCGTGGGAAATACCGTGCTGGGCAGAATGTTCAACGTTACCGGCAAAGCCATTGACAACAAAGGGGGCTTTACCGCCGCCGAATACGCCTCTATCCACCGCGGCGCCCCGCCCTTCGAGGAACAGCGGCCCGCCACCGAAGTCTTTGAAACCGGCATTAAAGTCATAGACCTCATCGCCCCCTATGCCAAAGGCGGGAAAATCGGCCTCTTCGGCGGCGCGGGGGTGGGGAAAACCGTGGTCATCATGGAACTTATCCGCAATATCGCCACTGAACACGCAGGCTATTCGGTCTTCTCAGGCGTGGGGGAACGGTCCCGGGAAGGCGCGGACCTCTGGAAAGAAATGAACGAGTCCGGCGTTGCCGCGAAAACCGCAATGGTCTTCGGCCAGATGAACGAACCTCCCGGGGCGCGGATGCGGGTCGCCCTTTCGGGCCTCACGATGGCGGAATACTTCCGGGACAAAGGGGGGCAGGACGTGCTCCTCTTTATTGACAACATATTCCGGTTCATACAGGCCGGCGCGGAAGTTTCGGCGCTCCTTGGCCGCATCCCCAGCGCCGTGGGCTATCAGCCCACCTTGGCAAACGAAATGGGCGCCCTCCAAGAACGCATCGCCAGCACCTCAAGAGGCTCGATTACCAGCGTGCAGGCGGTGTATGTGCCTGCTGACGACCTGACGGACCCGGCGCCGGCCACCACCTTCTCCCACCTTGACGCCACTACCGTGCTTTCCCGCAAAATCGTGGAGCTGGGCATCTACCCCTCAGTAGACCCCCTTGCCTCAAGCTCCCGTATTCTTGAGCCCTCAGTGGTCGGGGAAGACCATTATACCACTGCCCGCCGTACCCAGCAGATACTGCAACGGTACAAGGAACTGCAAGATATTATCGCTATCCTGGGCATGGACGAGCTTTCCGCGGAAGATAAACTTGCGGTTTCCCGGGCCCGGAAGGTCCAGCGCTTCTTCAGCCAGCCCTTCTTCGTGGCAGAGCGGTATACCGGCATAAAAGGCGCGTACGTGCCGGTAAAAGAAACGGTCCGGGGCTTTAAGATGATCCTTGACGGCGAAGCCGACGCCATTCCTGAGCAGACCTTCTACATGGCAGGCAGTATTGACGATGTGCTGCGTAAAGCCAACGGGTAGCCTGTTATGGCGAAACTGTACCCCTTTGAGACCCATACCCCGCACCGCCTGTTTTACGCGGACATGATCGAGGCCCTTATCCTCCCCCTTTTTGACGGCGAAATAGGCGTTTACGCAAACCATTCGTTTTTCACGGCCCCGTCCCGCCCGGGCATCCTCACGTTCAAGGACAAGAAAGGGCAGTGGCGCCGGGCGTTTGTGGCAGAAGGCTTTCTCGAAGTCAAGGCGCACAAAACCGTGCTCA
>JAITHF010000213.1 GCA_031280115.1 Spirochaetaceae bacterium
GCGCGGTTCGTGGGCGTAGAGGCGCGGGGCAAGAAGCGTTTAGGGGAGGTGTGGAGGGCAGCCGGAGGCTGTTCCCTTACGCGGAGTTCGCACAAAGAGGCGCCGAAACATGAAGTGCCGGTAAAAAAGCCCTCCGCTTTAGTTTTTGCGCCTTTGGCGCCTTTTTTATTTGGGGGGACCAGTCCCCCCAAGCCCCCACCGGCGCGGCGTGCTTTGAGCCGGTGCGCCTGCGGAGCGCAGTGAGGCGGGGCGTGAGGGTTGTGACTAAAATCGCAAACCCTCTCGCCGCGAGAAGCACCTGAAACAGCCTTCGGCTGCCCGCAGGGGGCGCAGGGGGTTGACGGGAGGGCGGGTAAGGACATATAAAGGAAATAGAAAAATATACTAAAAAAATACGCATATTTTGGGGAGACCGCACCGTTGACGATTGACGAAAAATACCAGCGCCTTTTAGCGTTGATTGGCGCGCACAAAAGCGCGGCAGTGGCTTTCTCTGGGGGGGTGGACAGCTCCTTTCTCTGTTATGCCGCGAAAGCGGCGCTGGGCAGCAAGGCCGCGGCCATTACGATTGTGTCCCCCATGCTCCCGCAGGCCGAAATCCGCGAAGCAGCGGCAGTGGCCCAGGCGGTAGGTATCGAACACATCCTCATTGAAGAGGGGGGCATTGATGAGAAGGTGGCGGCAAATCCCAAGGAACGCTGTTATTTCTGTAAGAAAATCGAGTTCAGCGCCATCATCGGCGCGGCTCACAGCCGGGGCCTTAACGCCGTCTTGGACGGCTCCAACATAGACGATTTGCAGGACTACCGCCCGGGCCTGCACGCGCTTCAAGAACTGGGGGTCATAAGCCCCCTGCGGGACGCGGAACTCACGAAAGCGGATATCCGGGCGCTCTCCAAACAGTTCGGCCTTTCTACCTGGGATAAGCCGGCGTTTGCCTGCCTCGCCTCCCGTATTCCCTACGGAGAACGGATAGATAAAGAAAAACTTGCCCGAGTCGAACAGGCCGAAGAAATCCTGCGGAACGCAGGGTTCAGGCAGTTCCGCGTGCGCTCCCACGGAAATATCGCGCGTATTGAGGTCGCGCCGGAGGAACGGAAACGGCTCTTTGACGAAGCGGCTATGGATGCCTTGTCCCGCTCCCTTAAATCTTGCGGCTTTGCCTACGCCGCGCTGGAACTTGAAGGCTACCGCATGGGCAGCATGAACTACGCGGCTCAAGCGTAGGAACGGGCGCCAGGAGACTCCATGAAGACCCTGCATTTTGATTGTTTCGCCGGCATATCAGGGGATATGACCCTTGGGGCGCTGGCGGACCTGGGCGTTGAGCCGGAAGCCTTGAGGGGCGAACTTCGCAAACTGGGGCTCTCAGGCTGGGACCTGACGTTCTCTCAAGAAGAACGGTGCGGCATAACCGGCACCCGCGCGGTGGTGGCGCTTGAACACGAACACCACGAACACCGCGAACACCCCCACCACCACGAAGAAGCAGGCGGGGAATACCGCCACCGGACATGGAAAACTATTCGGGCGCTCATTTCAGACGCCCCCCTCAAAGACGGCGCCAAGGCCCGGGGGCTTGCTATTTTTGAGCGCATCGCCCGGGCAGAAGCGCAGGTTCACGGGACCGAACCGGAGAACGCGGCGTTTCACGAAGTAGGGGCGCTGGACTCTATTATAGATATTATGGGCGCCGCGATTGGGCTTGATATGCTCAAGCCCGACCGGATTACCTGCGGGGAAATCGAGCTTGGAGGCGGCACGGTATGGTGCGCCCACGGGGAACTGCCGGTGCCGGCGCCGGCAACACTGCTTTTGGTGCAGGGGCTTATGGTGCGGACCGGCGGGTTTCAGAAAGAGATGACCACCCCCACAGGAGCGGCTATCCTCGCCTCCTCGGTGGATGCCTGCGAAACAGCGAGCCGGTTTCAGGAACTGCGTACCGGCTACGGCATCGGACAGCGGAAGCTCCCGAAACCCAATGTGCTGCGCCTTTCCCTGCGGGAAACACCGGAGCCGGAGGCGGCGGCCATACACACCCAGATCCCGTGGCTGGACGAGGAACTTACGGCGCTTGAGGCGAACATCGACGACATGACCGGCGAGGAACTGGGCTTTCTCATGGAGCGCCTTTTTGAGGCAGGGGCGCTGGATGTTACCTATACCCCCTGTGTGATGAAGAAATCCCGCCCCGGAACTATCGTCTCGGTTTTAGGGGATCTGCCGCGCCTTCCGGCGCTGCGTAAAACCTTGTTCCAGCACTCCAGCACCAGCGGTTTTCGGGAAACGAGGGTGCGGCGGCTCTCCCTGCCCCGCAGGGAGGAGCGGCTTTCAGGCAGTTTCGGCGAAGCCCGGCAAAAAACCGTGTTCTGGAGGGACGAGCCTCTGCGCTCTAAGATAGAATACGAAGACCGCGCCCGCCTTGCCCGGGAACAAAACATCCCGCTGGAAGCAGCGGAACAGTGCATACAGGGTAAACCGAGGAAGCCTTTATGAAAACACACGCGGCGCAGCTTATGGCGCTCGCGCTCCTGTTTCTGAGAGTCCCTGCCCTCTATGGGGGCAGCGCGTCTGAAAGCCGCCCGAAAGCGGGGCTGAGCGGTTCAAACCAACAGGAAGAAGCCGTGAAGGAAGCGCTTAAAGACGCGCAGATCTCTATTCCTCCCGGCAAAGCGCCGGATGAACCGGAGATCGCCCTTTCCACGCTGCCCTTTTTTTCCGGAGAGAACCGGGCAGGCCGGGCGGAATCAGAGGGCCGGGGAGCGCAATCCTATGAGCCCGGCGATCCGGAAACTACGTTAGGACCATTGGAACCTGCGCCGAAAGGGGAAAGCCTGCACATCGTTCTGCCGGACTTTGACCGCCGCGAGCCGGTTGCCGCGCAGGAAAGCGCCGCGCCGGTTACGCCGCCTTCACCCAATGCGCCCCCGCCGTTGATCGCCCAGGCGGCGCCTGAAATCATCGCGCCGGTTACGGCGCCTGCGGGACGTCCCCCCCAGCCGCCGCTCTCACCGGCGCCAAACATCAATGTAACCCCTGAAATCACCGCGCCGGTTACGCCGGCTGCGGGACGTTCCCCTCAGCCGCCGCTCCCGCCGGCGCCGAGCATCAATGTAACCCCTGAAATCACCGCGCCGGTCACGGCGCCTGTTGGCCGTCCCCCCCAGCCGCCGCTCCCGCCGGCGCCGCGGCTTGACTTGTCCGCAGAGACAGCCCTGGGTATTACGCCTTCAGCGCCTTCTTATGGCGGGTATTCCTTACAGCGGCCATTTCCGTTCCTCCCGGTAAGCGCGCGGGATCAGGAGCCGGTTATGCCGTCTATCCACAAAGCCCCGCCGCCCCCGGCGCCGTCAGGCATGGTGCTGGTACCGGGCGGAACCTTTGAGATGGGCAGAGGCGGGCAGCCGGCGCGGAAGGTTCAGATTGACCGCTTCTGGATGCGGGCCACACCGGTAACCCAAGAAGAATACCAGCGGATTACCGGCAGAAACAGCCTGTCCGGGGACCCGCTGCTCCCGGCGGAGAATGTCAGCTGGTATGACGCGCTTGAGTTTTGCAACATCCTTTCCCTTAAAGAGGGATTAACGCCGGCTTACAGCCGGTCTCAGGGGTTTATTGTTTGGGACTTGAAAGCCGCCGGCTACCGCCTTCCTACTGAGGCGGAATGGGAATACGCGGCGCAGGGGGCAGAGAACGATGATTCAGCAGGGTGGTACGCGGAAAACAGCGGCGGGCGCTCCCGCAGGGTTGGAGAGAAAAAGCCGAATCGCGCTGGTTTGTATGACCTTCTGGGGAATGTATGGGAGTGGTGCTGGAATTGGGATGAGCCGTCTTCGGGCGCTGAAACGCGGGGCATCTGGGGCGGCAGCGCGGGAACCGGGAAGGTAGTGCGCGGGGGAAGCTGGAACACGCCACGCAGTCAGGCGCGGAGCGCGAACCGGCGGAGCGCGGACCCGCTGGCCCGGTATAAGGACGTGGGCTTCAGACCTGTAAGGTCAATCTTCGAGCCCCCCGCGCCTTAGCGCGCTTCGACGGCGCACTGGCGCGGCGCAGGAAGCCCCCTGCGGGGGATTCACGTGCTTCCCGCGGTGCGAGGGTTTGCAATTTTAGCCACAACCCAGACGCAGCGCCTCACCGCGCTTCGACAGCGTTAGCGGCGCAGCGCAGGAAGCATTAGCGGGTGGTTTGGAGGGTCTATGACCCTCCAAATTCTCTTAAAAAGCGCAAGCCCAGCGCAGCGCCAGTAAAAAGCCCCGCAAATATATATTCCCGTTTCGCTTTTTCCGCTCGTTCCGCTCTCTTCGGGCTCATCAGAAAGGCGGCGCAAGGCGTATTTGGGGCAGGCTCAACAGGCAGGCCGGAGCATACAGCATCATCCCGCAGCAAACCGTATACTATGCTGGAATATAACATAAAACGTCAGACAGAAAAGGCTGTTTTTGGTTCAGGTTTAGACAAATCTGACTCAGGTTTAGACAAATCTGACTCAGGT
>JAITHF010000224.1 GCA_031280115.1 Spirochaetaceae bacterium
GATTGAGGCGGCCCACGCCGGGGAGTCCGGCAAGGGCTTCGCGGTGGTCGCCTCTGAGATACGCAAACTTGCGGAGCTTGCGGGTAAAGAGTCCGAGGGCATTTCCCAAGAAATAAAGAAAATGGAAAAGGCTATCAGCCGGATAGGGTCGGTTTCGCAGGAGACTGTCGGGGCTATGGACCTTATCTTTCAGGAAATAAACGCCATGAGCTCCTCATTTGCCGCGGTTAATCAGGCGATTGACGCGCAGGCTTCAGGGGGCGCGCAAATTTTGACGGCCTTGCAGGGGGTGAACAGCATGACCGGCAACGTTCAGGAAGGGGCGGGATTTATCAACCGGCAGAGCGGCGCCATACAAAAAGAAATGGAAAAACTACAGGCGATCTCCAAAGAGGTCATCGCCATTGTATACGAGATGCGGGGCGCCAGCACCAGTATCACCTCATTCCTCGAAAACGCCAAAGAACTCACCGCCCAAATCACCCTCCCATAGCAGCCGAAGGCTGCCCCCATAGGGGGGTTTCACGTGCTTCTTGTAGCGAGAGGGTTTGCGGTTTTAGTCACAACCCTGAAGCGGCGCCTCAGCGGACTTCGAGAACGGAAGGGCGCGGGGCTGGAAACGTTTAGGGGTGGTGCGGAGGGTTTTTCTATAATGACCCTCCGCGTTTTATTTTTGCGCCTTCGGCGCTTGAAGAGGATTTGGGGGGTCTTAGACCCCCCAAGCCCCCCATAAAGGCTGCCTGCTATGAGCGGGTGCGGGTGCGGCGTCCGGTGCGGGGCTTTCGCATGGGGGCGGGTGTTTGGTATGGGCGCTGCGCTGCGCTTGCGCCTTGAAGAGGATTTGGGGGGTCATAGACCCCCCAAGCCCCCCATAAAGGCTGCCTGCTATGAGCAGGGGCGGGGGCGGCGTCCGGTACGGGGCTTTCGCATGGGGGCGGGTGTCAGGCGATAAAGCATTAGGAAAAGTTTCGCAGGATGCCGAGGATTTTTAACGCCCCTGCCCGCCGCGCGGGAATCCATGAGGCCCCCACGGCGCAGATAAGGGTAAACAAGAAAATAGCCAGCACGTCAGGCCAATTTATAATAACCGGTATGCGCTCAAGGTAGTACCCCGGGTCGAGTATTTTAACCGCTTCGCCGTGAAAAAGGCCGGAAAAAAAGGCGAACACCCCTTCAAGGGCATGAATGAGGGGGTTGATGAAGGCGCCGATAAGAAGGCCGGCGCTTATGCCGGTGCAGGCGCCGGTAAGGCCGGTGAGAAAAGCCCCCCATATAAAGATTCCTGCCGCATCGGCAGGGCTTGCGCCGCCTGTTTTGAGTATGGCAATGTCCCGCCGCCGCTCAAGGGCGAGCATACTCGTGGCGGACGACACGTTCACCGCGGCCACCAGCACCACCAGGGCCATGATAAAAAGAAGTATCTGGCGGGTGGACTCGTAGGAGCTGTACTGGGAGCGCTGGAGGTCTTTCCAGGTATAAATATGAAAGCCCCCGCCTAACTGAGATGCCCACTCCGCCGCAATCTGGTCCGCCTCCTCATAGGGGCGGGTGATTTTAGCGATAAGGTACGCGCCGGCGCTGGGCGGCAGCGCCTGATCCCCCGCCTCATACCCTGTCACGCACCACAGCGCGTCAAGTTCCCGGTAGCCTGAAGAGATGACGCCCCGCACGGTGAACACGGCGGTCCTCGGCACGGTCCTGCCGTCTTCGGTGAGGCGCGCGGTCATAACCCGCACGTTCCCGCCGGCCTCCGCGCCCACCGCTTGGGCAAGGGCCTGGCCTAACAGCACCTCCCGCCCGCCTGTTATCCGCGCCTCCCCGCTGAGCACCGTAAGGTAGCGCCCGCTCTCGGTGTCTTCCCAAAACGACGGGTCAACCGCCCGTATGGTGGCGCCGGTCTTTCCCGCAGGGCCTATAACCACCCCTAAGCCGTGCCGTTCCCGCCACAGCCCCCGGACCCGGGGGTCTTCCCGGAGGTAGTCCGCGGCCCCCTCAAGGCCGCTGCCGCCGCCAGCGCGGGAGGACGGCCATATTTGGAGGTGGCCCGTGCCAAGCTCAACCGCCCGGTCAGTGATGCCCCGTATCATGCCGTCAGCTACGATGAGGGTAATGATGATGGGGATAAGGCTCAGCGCGATGCCTGCGGCGGCGCCGCGCAGGTACCGCCCTCCCTCCTGGTCCCGCCCCAGAAGATACCGGAAGGCGATGAAAAAACAGGGGCCCGCTTTCATGGGGCGCCCCCGCCGCCGCCGGGCCCCGCCGCCGCTGCTATGAGGACGCCCCCTTCAAGGGTATAGCGCTCCCGGGCCCGGGAGGCCACGTTTTCATCGTGGGTGACCACCACTAAGGTTTTGCCCCGCTCGCCTGCGGCCCGGTATAAGAGTTCCGCCACAAGCGCGCTGTTATCCGCGTCAAGACTGCCTGTTGGCTCGTCAGCGAGGATAAGCGCCGGATCGTTGATAAGCGCCCGGGCCACCGCGACCCGCTGGCGCTCCCCGCCTGAAAGCTGGAAGGGCAGGTGCCGGAGCCGGCTTCCGAGCTTAAGATCCTCAAGGAGGGACCGGGCTTTTTCAAGGGCCGCCTTTTTTTTAAGCCCCGCCATATAGGCAGGCAGCATCACGTTCTCAAGGGCCGTGAAATCTTTAAGGAGGTAGTGGAACTGGAAGATAAACCCCACTGTATCCCGCCGGAACGCCGCAAGGCCCTGTTCGGAAAGGCCGGTAATCTCGGCGCCGGCAATCCGGACGGACCCGGAATCGCAGCGGTCAAGGCCGCCCAGGATATTAAGGAGCGTGCTTTTCCCGCACCCGCTTCTGCCGGTTATGGCCACTGACGCCCCCTCTTCCGCGCAAAGCGCGGCGCCCCGCAGGATGTGCAGCGTTTCGGCCCGGGAGGCATAGCGCTTGACCACATCTTGAGCGTTAAGGATGAGGTTACTCATAGCGCAGCACCTCCGCGGGGCGGGCTTTTGACACGCCTGCGGACGCGAACCACGCCGAAACAAGGGCGGACAGAAAGCCGAAGAGGAAGATAAGGCACGCTTCAGAGGGGATGACCCGGGAGGGTATCTCCCGTATATAATAGACGTCCTGATGAAACACCGCGAACTCCTGCCGCGCAAGCACTGACACGGCAAAGCCGTTCCACCAGGCGATAATAGCGTTGACATTAAAGGCAATAAGAAGGCCCAGGGCAAGCCCTGAAAGGGCGCCTGTAAAGCCGATGGCCGCGCCGTCCCAGAGGAAGACCAAACGCGCCGCCCCCTCGCCCGCGCCTAAGGCCCTGAACAGGCCGATCTCCTCCCGCCGCTCGAACACGGCCCGGCGCTGGGACTGGAAGATGTTGAGCCCGGCCACGATAAAGATAAGCCCCACCAAAACGAACATGAGCAGTTTTTCAGTACGCAGGGCCCCGAAGAAGGCGCGGTTATAATCCCGCCAGGCGCTCAGGGTAAGGGCGCGGGTTTCTGCAAGGGCTTCCGCGCGTTTAAGCCCCTGCCGGTCCTGCCAGCGGTTTTTGAGCTTCACCCCCACAAGGGGCGGCCCCCCGCCTAAATCGCCGGCAGCATCCAGGTTGATAAAGCCCCAGCCCAAATCGTACTCATAGAAGCCGCACCGGAAGATGCCCCGCACCACAAAGCGCGTGTCTTCGGCTTCAGCGGAGCCGCCGAACAAGCCCGCCACGGACACCAGGGTTATTTCGTCCCCCACCCGGGCAAGCAGGCGGCCCGCAAGCTCGGCGCCTAAGAGAATATCCCGTTTGCCGGCAATAAGAAAGGACCCTTCTTCAAAGACAAGTTTTTCCGCCAGCCCCGGGTCCCGCTCAATGGCGTCCGCCTCAAGGCCCCGTATCACGACCGCGTACTGGCTGCCTTGGGCGCTCTGGATGATGCCGTGGAATTCCCTGAAGAGCGCTGCCGCGGCAACCTCCGGCAGTGCGGCAATGGCGGCGCGGGCGTCCTGTATTTCTTGTATTATTTCTGTTTGCCGCGCTGTTTCAAGGGGGCCTTCCGGTTCCGCTCCCCCACGGGGCGCCTCGGCCCGGAGGTGGTACGACGAGATTTCAAGGATGCTCTCGATAAAGCCCATTTGCAGGCCGTTCATCACCGCCAGTATGACCGTCAGGGCCAAGACGCCGGTGGCGATGCCTATGACCGCCTGTATTGAGGAGGGGGATGCGGAGGCGGACACATAGCGGAACGCTACAAAGGGTATCCAGCTTACACGGCGTAAGGGGCGTAATTTTTCTTCTTTTTTCTCTTTTTTCTCTCTTTCTTTTCTTTCTTCTATTTTTTTTTCTTTTTCTTTTTTACTTGCTGCACTTGCTGCGGACGGGGAAACAATCATAATGCCCCTTACTATGCCCTAAACGCGGCGCAAGCGTCAAGCCCCGCGCCGCCTCATGCCGGAGAGGAGGATGCAGCGGGCGTTCCGGCGTATGTTTTGGGGGCCGAGCCACGCCATTCCCAGGGCGGTCCCCTTGAACATACAGGCAAGCTCCCTGTCGGTCATGGCAAGGATACGGCGGGGGTCAATGCACGAGGGGAGGGAGCCTCTGCCGGTTGCAACGGCCTTGACCGCCTTTTGGTTGCGGACGCAGCGGTCTTGGCAGTCAGTACAGCCGTACAGCCGGTTTCCCCAGTGCCGCAGCACCGCTTCCGGCACGTCAAGGCCGTTGCCCGAAGCGTACCACTGGATACAGCGCTTGGTATCAATGGTTCCGTCCCCCCGCGCCGCGCCGGTGGGGCAGGCCGCGGCGCAGGGAGGCGGGTGGCCGCAAGAGGCGCAATAGCCCAAAGGCCCGGTTTCAGGGCTGTCCCCTGCAAGGGGGAAGGGCAGGGTCAGGGCCGCGATGATGCACAGGGAGCCTGCTTCAGGGGTAATGATAAGGCCGTTCCGCCCCAGCGCGCCGAGGCCGCAGGCCGCGGCCAGGGGCTTTTCAGGGACCGGCGAATTGCAGAGGATGCGAAAATCAGATTTCATGCCCCCATAGCGGGCGCGGAGGGTTTTGGCCAGGGCCTGGAGGCGCAGGACCCCTTCGCGGTAGTAGTTTCTTTGGGCAAACGGGGCCACGGCCCCGGGCGCGTCAGGAGGCGCCGCGCCGCCGCTGCCGTAGGGGAGCGCCGCTACAAGGAGCGCCGCGGCGCCGGGCCGGTAGTTCTCAGGGACAGACCCCGGCGGCTCATAGCCGGAGAGAAAACGCGCCCGCGCAAAGCCCGCGTCCAGCGCCATTTCCCGAATCGCGCTTTGAGCGCGCGCTGGCTCGCAGCAGGCAGCCTTTACGGGGGGCTTGGGAGGTCTATGACCCCCCGCATCCTCTTTAAACACAACCAAAGCCGCACGGCAAAGGGGCCGCAGCGCAGGAAGCGCTTAAAGCCCCCGCAGGGGGCTTGACGAAATCGGAGAGGGCTGGTATTATTTTTTTCATAATGAAACCTATTATGGCAGCGTTTCCGTTAGGGCGTAGTTTAGCCGAAACGACAAACGACAAACGACAAACGACAAACGACAAAAAAATTATTTCATCTTAGCCCTCAGTGTCAAGCCCTATTCCCCTGTATTTTGCGATTTATTAGTCTCTTTTCTATCTTTTTTTCCCTTCTTTCCTCTCTTTTCTCCGCGTCATATATGCGCCCCTGCGCGACATAGGGGAGAGTCTGCATAATCCAGAAACAGGCCCGTCTTAGAATGGCGGTATATCTCTATAACACAAGGAGTTTATAAAAGAACTATGAGAAAAAGGCAGGATTGGTTTCAGCGCGCCCATACCGGCGCGCCGGTCATTAAGGCTCACCTCTGGGGTATCTCAAATAATTTTGCCCGGGAGTTCCGCCAATGTATGATAGAGGCGCAGGACACCCGTCATACGGCGCCCAGAGTATTTGAGGGAATATATGCGGACTGCTGAAGAACAGGTGAAAAAAACATCCGTTTGGAACAGCAGCAGCAGCGCAAATGGGTTGAGGAACAAAAACAGGCAATCAAAACAGGCATGTATCCCTCACACTTTACCATGCCCCTTTCCCTTCAGTTTGAGCTTACCGGACAATGCAACCTAAAATGCCGGCACTGCTACAACCGGTCTGGAGAGCTTCCCCTTGACGCGATGACCGCAGAGCGCTGGAAAAAACTCTCGAAAGAACTTGCAGCACACGGCGGCATCTTTGAATGTATTATTTCAGGGGGAGAACCCTTTCTCCTTGGGGAAGACCTTTTTGCTATTATGGATATACTCCATGACGACGGCGCGATATTTTTGGTAATAACAAACGGGTTTCTTATAACCGAAAAAATAGTGCGCCGCCTCCAGAAATACCGGTACCGCTGGCTGCAAATTTCGATTGACGCATCAAACGCCCAGGCCCATGACGCTTTGAGGCGCGTTCCGGGAAGCTGGGAAAAAGCGGTACACGCCGCGCTGAACGCCGCTGACGCGGGGATTCCTCTGGCCATAGCCAATACGATTATTCCCGAAACTATAGAAGACCTGCCTGAAATGGCGCGTCTTGCGTATTTCTGCGGCGCCGCGTCGCTTATCACCGGCGAAGTATTTCCAAGCGGTCGGGGCGCGATAGACGAGGCATTGCTCTTGAACAACGAAGAGAGAGCGCGGCTTTGGCACATCATCGAAGAGCAGCGGGTCATTTTTCAAGGACGCATGAAGATACAGCGCTCCATGTCAAACCGGTCCCAGCTTGAAGGCGTATCTGATTTACCCGCAGCAGGCGCCATTATCCGCCCCAATGGGGATATACGATTGGATTGTACCGCCCCGTTTGTCATAGGCAATGTGGCTAACGCTTCTTTTTATGAGCAATGGCAAAAAAGCCGCGGCTGCTGGCAGGATAAACGGGTGAAAGAGTACATTGAATCGGTGGATTGGTATTCCGGAAAAAGCAATTTACATAAAAATCATGTTGAAGGAGATATTTTATTATGAAGAATATGAAAAAAGCGTATATCAAACCTACGCTGTTTTACGGGAAAGAACCGGCGGGGCTTATTCCTGTAGTAGCAGGAGTAGCCGCGGTCCTTGGGGTATCACAAGCTGTGGCTGGACTTGCTTTAGGAAGCGCAGCAGGACTTGCCGCTGTAGGCGGCGCCACTGCGCTTGCCAAGAAAGCGGGGAATGACAGGGTTGGCCCCTGGGAACGCCTGCCCGCCCTTGATATTGTCGATGCGTATGTATAAAGGAGATATGTTATGAGCAGAATATATGTAAAACCGGCGATACTCGTAAATACAGAACCTGCGGGGATTATTCCGGCTATACTTGGAGTGGGAATGGCGTTAGGTTCGGCGTTGGGTATGGCGGCTTCCGCCTCCGCCGCTTTAGGCGGGCTTGCCGTAGGCGCCGCTGCCGGCGCCGCCGGCGCTGGTGTTGCCGCACTTGCCAAGAAAGCGGGGAATGACAGGGTTGGCTCCTGGGAACGCCTGCCCGCCCTTGACGCTGTTGAAGCGTACTCATGATCGCATTTTCACACCTGGCGGACTATATTCCTGTCCGCAAAGACCTGAAACTGCGGATTGAAGGGGCCATCGGCATTGTTTCTAACGCCTCTGACTATCGAATTGACTATCTCAATGAAAGCGCGCTGGCGGTTTTCCAACTTATTGACGGCAAGAGAAACGTTGCGGAGATCGCCCGCTGTTTTAGAGAAGAAACAGCGGCTGCCGAAGCTGTTTTTGAGCATGATTTAGTGGAGCTGCTAAGGAATTTCCAGTGGCAGAAACTGATCGTTTTGAAAAAGAAAGTTTGAGTTTCGTCTGTGAAAAGTGCGGCGAATGCTGCCGTCATATCGAAGCGTTTGTTGGTTCATTGCCGTATCAAGAAAACGGCGTATGCGGTTATCTCAAAGGGGATCTCTGCTCGATATATGAAAAGCGCCCTGATTTCTGCGATTTCAAGCGGGCATACGGCTATTTTAAAGACAGTATGACCGAAGCCGAGTATTTAGAGAAAACCCGCTGTTTTTGCGAACTGCTTAAATGCTTAAAGAAGAAAAGAACATGAGGCGATAGCCCATTGAAATTCATCCCCCTTTCACTGCCTTGCGAAACTCAGCGCGATAATACTGCGGTTTCCAAACAAGCGTCTGATATGGCCAAAGAAGCCTAGGAGAAAGCGCGCATGAGTGGTCGCGACAGACCTCTTTGCCTGCCCGCGCCTAAAAACGCGCCCGCTCAAAGCCCGCGCCCAGCGCCATTTCCCGAATCGCGCTTTGAGCGCGCACTGGCTCGCAACAGGCAGCCTTTACGGGGGGCTTATTGGCTGGCAGGCTTGGGGAGGATATTCGCAAGATAATTCGACAAAAGGGCGCTGTAGGCGCCGGCTATCTTTTTCTCCGCCGCAGCCACGGCGCGGTTCTCCGCCTCTGAGAGGCTGACGTGCCCCTCCCGCCCGTTGATGTTAAACGGGACGATCACGCTCTCTTCGAGGGTGTCAACAAAGTTCGCGTCCACCACGTACCGGACGAACTTGTTCGGCTGGTTCGGGAGGTCTACCGGCAAAAGGCTTACTTTCACCCGCACCGCATACCGCGCGTTGATGCCGCCGCTCCTGAACCCCTGCTTCGCAATGGCCGCGGCGAACACGTCTTTTATCCGGTTCGACCGGTCGTTGTCGATCTCGATCCCGATAGGGATGGCTTTCGTGATATTAAGCGCGTCCACGCGGTAGGAGTCCCCTTTTTTGAGGGTCTTCGCCAGGGCCGAGCCTGCGGCGCTGTCAACCATGGTGAGCACATTGGCGTACACATAGTTCGCGTCAGCAACGGTGGCGGCAAACTGGCAGCGGGCGTACCCGTCAAGGGAATACTTTTCCGCGTCCGTCATGGCAAGGAGGCTCTCGATAACCCGCTGGTTTGCCGCGATAAGGTCCGCGTACAGGGTCTTGGCCTTGTTTTTTTCCAGCGCCGCCACCGCGTAATACGTGGACTTGGAGTCAAACCAGACATCCTTAATCTCCGCGCCGATAAGGGCGTCCATTTCTGAGGAGGTCTTGATGGCGTTCTGTACGCTTGTGTCCTCCGAGACCTGCACCTTCCCCCGTGAGACCGCCTCTGAATAGTGGTGGATGGTGCTGAGTTCCGCCTGTATGGACTGGCCGAACACGGCTACGAGTTTTGCAAGGGAGTCCCGCTCCGCTTGGTTGCGGTCCGCCCCGAAGCCGGTCGCAGCCACAAACGCGCTTGCAGGGTACACGGTTTCAGGAGCGGAAACCCATGCGGGCTCTTTGCCGCCGGCTTTTGCGGCAGGGCCTGTACTGCCGCCGCCGCCGCTTTGGGCTTTGCCGCCGCCGCTCTTGGCCGTGCCGCCGCCTTTCCCCCCCCCATCCATTGCCGCCAATGCCGCTTCAGCGGCGGCTTCAGCCTCTTCGGCGCTCTGGCTTGAGGAGCCGGCGTTTCTTGACGGCCCGTAGGAGCCGCTCTGGGTTGAGGAGGTGGCGCAGCCGGCCAGCCCTAACCCTATAGAGATGAACACGATTATTATTTTAAGCATACTGCCTCCACTAAATTGAGTGTATTTTCCCGAATAACGATATGTTTCAGGTCTGAAACGTAGAGCAGCGAGCCGTGCTGCCCGTAATACTTGATGTGCAGGGAATAGGTTCCGGGATCGAGGGTAAGGCCCCCTACATAGGCTTTTGCCGGAAAAAAGCGGGAAAGCCTGAGGTCCGCCTGTTCGCTTGCTTCGGCAAAGACCTGCGCCCCCAGGCTCAGGGCGCCTAGCACGAGGCTCGCGGCGGAATCATCCACCAGGTCGGCGGCGGTTCCCAAGGTCGAAGAGACGGCGCCTTTGGCAGAGGCGCGGATGGCCGATTTAAGATAGATCATAGAGACTTTTTCCTTAAAGGTCTCCTGCGCCACTGCTTCCATGTTTTCCAGCAGTTCAAGGGTGAAGGAGGGACCCTTTTCAATGGCCGCCTCGATTCTGCTTACCTGGGAGGGGCGGGGGGCCATAACCGGCAGGGCGATTTTGACGTACCGCGCCCCGGGGATGGGGATCCTGATAACCTCCTCGATTTTAACCGGCGAGAGCCCGCTAAAGCCTATGATATTAAGCCGCGCTTTCCCCGGCGGAATATTAAGCTCCTCATCTATCGAGGAGGGAAGGGGGAAGCCGTACACCTGCGGGGCCGCGGCAAAGGCGTATTTTATCTGTTCCTGATCGATGCGGGCGTCGTCGCCGTACCCGTCGGCGCGGTAAAAGAGCATCCCCAGGTACCGGGCCAGCGCCGAATTGGAGAACCGCTGGGAAGGCCGGCGCTCTTCCGGCATGGAGAGGGCTTTTTCTTCCGCCTCCGCTTCAAGACCGTCTATGGTTTCCCCGTAGGTGAAGGCAAGAAAGTCCAGTTTTTCGGTCATCCGCCTGATTTCGACCAGCGCGCCTTCAAGGCTGCCGTTATGATAATAGTTAAGGGCGTTAAAGATGTTGGTATAGATATTCTCGTAATCTTCCCCGGCGTAGGCCCTGACCGTGTCGTTGATAAGATAGGATCCTACTGTTTCGGTTATGCTTTTGGTAAATGCTTCTTCGATGGCTTGGTCCGCCTCTTGCAGGAGCCCGGTCGAATCCCCGTAGCCTTCGGCGTAGTGGGCGAGCATTCCTTTGTCAAGGCAGTACAAAAGCCGGTCCCGGTAGAGTTTTGCTTTGTCTTTTTCAAGGAGTTCCATACTTTTTGGGTAATCAGCATGATACGCCGCATCGTCGATTTTCGCATACGGATTAGACGCGCACCCTGCAATTAAAACCGCCCCGGCCAACACCAGCCCCAGGGCACAGGCTTTTCTCATACCAGAAACCTCAATGCTTTATTTTTGTTTTTTTCTGTTTTATTTTTTACCTACTGAAATATTACCAATATCCTCTCCCCCTGTCAACAGCCACAGGCTGTTTCAGGTGCTTCCTGTGGCGATAGGGTTTGTACGTTTAGTCACAACCCAGAAGCGGCGTCTCAGCAGCATGGCGCCTTTAGGGGGTGGTTTGGAGGGTCTATGACCCTCCAAATTTTCTTAAAGAGGCGCGAAAGCGCCGATAATTTATACTATACCAACAGAGCGCGGCGCAAAGACCGGTTTTTTGGTTCCCCAAATAAGTTTTTTGGGTACCCAAATAAAGTTACTGGTTCCCCAAATAAGTTCCGCGGTGACCCAAAAAACTATCCT
>JAITHF010000256.1 GCA_031280115.1 Spirochaetaceae bacterium
CATAAACGTCTTGCGAAGCGCGGCAAAGCGGGCGGTTTTCGCTTCGAGGCGCGGGGCGGGATGCTTATGAAACCGTCGGAGACGGGCCGGACGTTGTCCGGCGCGGTTTGTGTTACCCACGGGGCTTTTTCGTATATCGGCCACAAAGGAGGGTATACACGATGAAAAAAATGAAGCAAAGGGCTTTGTTTATGACAGGATTACTAGCGGCAGCGCTGGTATTCGGGAGCGTTTTTGTTGGGTGCAACGCCGAAGAGCCCGCGGATGAGGGGGGCGGCCCCCAAATCACCGTGCCCAAAGTAGATGACCTGCCTGCGCTGCCGACGGGAAGCGACGCGGTTGACTCGGAACTCGATGCAACGGCGCTGTTGGGAGCGCTTGAGGCGGTGAGCAGCCAGATACACGATGCGATTTATACGGTGATTGAAGCACAGAGCGGCGGTGATTATAACGCGGCGTTTGACTTCACCGATGAAGCGGGAACAGATGTAACCGTAAGCGGCAAGGGCACAGAGTTTACTCCGCAGCCTTCTTATGAGGAAGGGGATACGATGAAAATACCATACGAATACGCTGTGAAAGGCGCTGTTACCGCAAATACCGCAGCAGGCGGCGTTACCGTTTTAGAAAACAGTACCTTTGGAGAGAAAACTATCGGGTCATACAACCTGACGGCAACACAAGCGGGAACTATGGAGGCCACGCACTTTAGCGGGACCGTATCCGGCAAGAATCAGTATGTGTACGCCCTCACCGCAACAGGCCCGGAGAGCAAAAGCGCCCGAATCATCTTGGACGCCGTAGAGACAATCAGCGCAACCCTTACCAATCAAACAATATCATCAGCAATAATACCAAACAACGTAACCTATACGGGCTCGCTCAAGGTGTACGGCGCGAATAATACGACGCCGGTGTATACCTTGGCGATAACGACCGAAGCGAAGTATTGGCAAGCCCTCGGGTATTTCGGCATAGAATACTACAACGGCGGAGACGGACCCGGACCTGACGGCCCTGAAGACATCACGGCGCCGGATGTGAACGATCTGCCTGCTTTGCCCGGGGAAAGCACGGCGGTTGCCTCGGAAGCCGAAGCGGAGGCGCTGTTGGGCGAACTGCTGGATGTGAGCATCGCGATAGATAGGGCTATAGGAGAAGCGATTTGGGATGCATTGGGCCGTGATGAAGAAACGATTGACCAACCGTATGACATCCAAGATGCAGAGGGAGATATAGTAACCGTAACTGCCAAGACTACCCGTCCCTCTGTTCCAGAAACGGTTAATCAAAACGATACGATAAACATATCATCTGAAGATTTTACTCAAGCCGTTGTTACGAGTGATGCTACAGAGGAAGGAGTTACGGTTATACTAGGCAGTACCTTTGAAGATAAAGGGAGAATGTTATACAACCTGACAGCAACATCATCGGGAGATATGGAGACCGCGCGATTTGACGGAACCATGTATGTTAGGAATCAGTCTGTGTACGCGCTCACCGTAACAGGCTCAGGGAGCAAGGGCGCCCGAATCATCTTGGACGCCGCAGTGACAATAAGCGCAACCCTTACCAATCAAACAGGGCAATCAGCGTGGAACCCAACCTATACGGGCTCGATCAAGGTGTACGGCGCAGGAACGACCCCTCTCTATACTTTCACGATAAATAATGAAGATACCTATGCGGAAGCTCGCGGGTATTTCGGCAGAGGCATAGGCGGCGGCGGCGGAGACTGAACCGGCCCCGGGCCGGCGCACCCTGGGGGAATTTTTAAGAGGATGGGGGGTCATAGACCCCCCAAACCCCCCCGCTAAAGGCTTCCTGCGCTGCGCCGGTGCGTTTGCGAATTCCGCTGAGGCGTTGCTTCAGGGTTGTGACTAAACGTGCAAACCCGCTCGCCGCGAGAAGCACGTGAACCCCCCTATGGGGGCAGCCTTCGGCTGGGAAAAGAAAATGTTGCGTTTTCAACAAGAAGCCCGTACAATGGGGATAGTTCCTTACGAATAAGGAAATAAGGAGTTATGTATGGCGGAACAAAACGCGGTTTCACAAAAAAAGTGGTATAGCTGGTATTTTGAGTCGAACCTGCTTTACCGGATCCTCATCGGCCTTGTGCTGGGAGTAATACTAGGGCTGGCGTTCAAGGAGAAAATCCTCTGGATGGCGCCGTTTGGGGACATTTTCGTGCGGCTGCTCAAAATGATTATGATGCCGATTATTCTTTCCACCCTGATTGTGGGCGCTTCCTCGGTAAGCCCGGCCAATCTGGGCAAAGTAGGCATACGGGTCATTGCCTTTTATCTGGTTACTTCAGCGGTGGCCGTGGCTATCGGCCTTTTAATGGGAATGGTCTTCCAGCCGAACACGCCCCTTGCGGACTTCGCCGAAACCGCCGGCAGGGACGTCAAAGCCCCAAGCCCTATGGACATCGTGCTTAATATGGTTCCTACCAGCGTGGCGCAAGTTATTGTCAACGAGGTTATTCTGGCGGTAATCTTCTTTGCCCTTATCTTCGGCATCGCCGTCTCGTACCTGCGGGTTTCACCGGACGAGCGGATTAAAAAAGCCGGGGAAACGCTGTACGCCTTTTTTGACGGCATCGCGGAAGTGATGATGCTGGTGATTAAGGGCATTATGCAGTACGCGCCCTTCGGCGTGCTGGCGCTGGTGGCGGTGGTGCTGGCGAACAACGGGCCCAAAGTCATGGGGGCCCTTGCGGTGGTAACTGCCGCCTGTTTCTCCGGTTACGCCATACATATTCTCCTTGTGTACTGCGGGATGGTGAAACTCTTAGGCGGCCTCAGCCTCAGGCGCTACTTCAAGGACGCGAAAGACCCGTTTGTAACGGCCTTTGTAACCCGCAGTTCCAACGGCACCCTGCCGGTCTCTATGGAAGCGGCGGACAATCTGGGGGTTCCCAAGAGCATCTATTCGTTCTCCCTGCCCCTGGGCGCCACGATTAACATGGACGGCACCGCGATTTATCAGGGGGTCTGCGCCACGTTCATCGCCCTTTCGGTGTGGGGGCGCAACTTCTCCTTCCCTGAGATGGGGACTATCGTGATCACCGCGACCCTTGCGTCCATAGGCACCGCCGGGGTTCCCGGGGCCGGGGCCATAATGCTGCTGCTGGTCTTAGACGCGGTGGGCCTTCCTGTTACCGCCGGAAGCGCGGTTGCCGGCGCCTACGCGCTCATCCTGGGTATTGACGCGCTTCTGGATATGGGGCGCACGGCGCTCAATGTTACCGGCGACCTTTCCTGCACCGCTATCGTTGCAAAGCGCCTCAAACAGCTTGACCTTTCAAAATGGTCCCGCCCCGCCAAGGAGCAGGGATAGCCTAAACCGCGTATTCCCCTGCGGCATAGCCGGCAGCCCCCTTGCCGCGGCTTGCCCTGGGGATGGCTTCCCGTATCGCTTGGAAAGAAAGCGGGTTTTCTTCCAGCCGGAATACCGGCGCCAAGGGCCGGATCGTGTGAAGGATATCCTGAATACCCTGAATATGCGACGGTTCGGCCAGGGCGGTCTTGGAAAGCACAAAACAATCTGCTGAAGCCGCCTGCTCGTACAGGGAAACCACTGCCGCGAAGAGCTTGAGAAAGCGCAGGGCGTCAATAACGCATATCATGCCGCCGAAACGCAGGCGGCCCCGGCTCCGCTCCTCCGCCCGTATCACTAGATCATGCAGCAGCGCAGGGCGGGTAAAGCCGGAGGTCTCGGCCAGTATATAATCCCAGTGCCGGCGCTCCAAAATACCCTCGATAACCGGCAGGAACGAAGAGGCAAGGGCTGATCCCTGCCGCCCCTCGGTAATAATGATACCGGTCTTGGGGGGGACCTCCAGCCAGTGCCGTAAGAGCGCCGTCTTTCCTGAGCCCAGAAAACCGGTAACTAAAATAAGTTCTGTTATAGGTGCAGCCATTAGAATACTCCTTTTTTAATTTTTTATTTTTTATGTGCGGGTTTTTCTTTAGGTAATTTTTTTTTTAACTCTCTGCCTGTCTTTTTATCTCTTGCGCAGGCGGCGCCCTTCGCCCCTTAGCCCGGGGCGTTCTCTTCCGGTGCGCGCTCAAAGCAGGCTTTCGCGATTTCCGCAGCGCTTACCGCGTTAGGCGCGTAGAAGTCGGCGCCGATAACCTGGCAGTAATGCTCGGTAACAGGCGCGCCGCTTACCATAATTTTGACTTTTTCCCGCAGTTTCGCGGCAATAACCGCCTGCACCAGATTTTTCATCTGAGGCATGGTGGTGGTAAGGGTCGCGGTGCAGGCGATAATCCGCGCCTGCTCCTGCTGGGCGGCCTCGATAAAGCGCTCGCTTGTAACCCCTGCCCCCAGGTCCACAACCCGGAGCCCCATACCGCGCATCATAAGGGCCATTAAGTTTTTCTCCATGTCTTTCAGGTCCCCTTTCACGGTCCCGATGGCCACCGTGCCTTTGCGGCGGGTTTCACGGGCGTCAAGAAAAGGTTTGAGGTGCTGGATGCCCATGTTCAAGGCCCGGGCCGTAATAAGGAGTTCAGGCACGAAGATCTCGTTCCGCCGGTACCGCTGTTCAGCCGCGGCCATGCCCGCGATAAGGCCCTGTTTCACAATAGACTCAATCGAATACTGCTCGCTGATGGCCTTGGATATTAAATCCATAGTTTCCCGGGCCCTGCCGGACTGCAAACTTAACGCGATGTTCTCAAGTATCATCGTATTACGCCTCCTTTCGGTTATTTTTGACTGTCTTTGGCTTGGGTATCGCCGTCTGCGCCGTCTTTGCAGGGGGCCCGGCAGTTTTCAGCGAAATTGTGTTCTGAAATCTCCTGGGCCATGCCGCCGCCCTGCCCCCGGTACTTTCCCGGGCTTACCCCGATATAGTGCTTAAAGGTCTTGGAAAACCAGCTCTGGTCTTCGAAGCCGCAGGAACCGGCAATCTCGCTTAATGAAATGTCCGTTTCGGTAAGCATGCGGCTCGCCTTTTCCACCCTGATACGGTTAAGGTAGCTTGAAAGGTTTTCCCCCATCTCTTCTTTAAAGATGGTGCTGAAATAGGGCGCGGACAGGCCGGAAGCCTGGGCTATCTCCTTGAGGCTTATCTTGCGGGTATAGTTCTCCCAGATATACCGCTCGGCTTTCCGCAGCGCCGAGGCGTGGCGCACCCCGTGGAACGAGAAAATCTGGCCCGCCATGCGCTCCACGATCGTATGCAGCACGTCGGTCAGTTCCTCCACGTTCTGCGCCTTCTGGATGCGCCGCAGGTACTGGTTATTCGTTTCAAGGATGGCTTTCTCCGTGTTCCCCGGGGCCACGTTGGTGCGGGAAAGCAGCACCACAAGCTCGATGGAGCGGAACTGGATATACTTGAACTGGTCCGGGTTGGAAAACAAGAGGATAGCAAGGAGCTCGTTGAGGATTTTCCTGCCGGTCTCGTTGTCCCCGCGCTTGAGCGCCCCAAGAAGCATCCGCTCTTTATCAAGCGGGTAATCCGGCAGCGGGGCCCCGGCAGGGTACTGGCCCTTTAATTCCTGTATCTTCACCGAAAGGTCCGTCTGCTGCTGGGAACGGCGGCGCATGGTCCTGTAATACTCCTCGCTTCCTTGGGAGAGGGATTTCGCCAGAATAAGCAGGAGGTCCGCAAGGGCTTTTACCCGCTCCGGGTCCCCCAGGGGGAACGGGCTTAAAAGCCGCCTGATTTCCTCAAGGGGAACGCCGCCGCCGGACATCTGGGACATCTGGGACGCGGTTTCCTCGCTGTCGATGCCCAGAAAGCCGGAGCCGATGAGGGCGCCTGCAAAGCGGTCCTCCGCGTAGAGCGGGCTTGTCCAGAACATAAAGCCCAGTTCGCACATATAGATATAGGACCCGCCGAAGTGGCTGGCTTCTTTTATGGCGTTCACGTGCATTTCCACGCAGGGGCACTTGTTAAAATCCTGTATCTTACGCGCCTCTGTCTGGGCCCTGTGCTTCATACAGAACAGGCAGATATTCTCTTCGGTGGTAATCGCCTTAAAAACTTCCGGTATGGGCAGATAGTTGCGGTCGTGCACGCATACCGCCGCGCCGGTGGCCTTCGCGTATACTGCCAGCATCTTGTATGCTTTGAGCAGGATAGGGTCGGTACGGCTTACGGCGTTTGGTTTAAGCTGTTTTTTATCTTTCGTATCTTCTTTCATGCTTTTCAAGTCTCTCATATTTTTTGTATCTTTTGCCTCTTCTCTCATGTCTCTCATATTTTTCATATTTTTCATATTTTCCATATAGTCTGAACCTGCTTATATATACTCATAATGTACCAGATTTACGCTGCTGTATAGTAGTTTGTTGTAAACCTGCGGTCTTATTTTGAAATCCCCGGGGCTTCTTCCCATACCGCGCCGAGAACCCCGCCTTTTTCGCGGTATTTTCCCGGGCTTACGCCGGTATAGGTCTTGAATATCTTGGAAAACCAGCTTTGATCCTCAAAGCCGCAGGCGCAGGCGATTTGGTGTAAGGGCAAATCAGTCTCCGTCAGCATGACCGCGGCCTTTTCCGCCCGCAGGCGGTTAAGATAGCTTGAGAGGTTCTCCCGCATTTCCTCTTTAAAGATACTGCTAAAATACGACGCTGACAAACCGGAAACCCCGGCGATTTCCTGAAGGCTCAGCTTTCTGGTGTAATGCTCCCAGATATACCGCTCGGCTTTCCGCAGCGCCGAGGCGTGGCGCACCCCCTGGAACGAGAAGATGCGCGCCCCCAGCCGGTCGGTAATGGCGTACAGGCTCTCAGTAAGCTCCTCCCTGTTCCGGGCCTCTTGAATGCGCTTTATGTACCGGTTGTTCACCTCAAGGGTTATCCGCGGCTCGCCGGCGGCGGAAAGGGCCTCCCGTGAAAGGATGACCACAAGCTCTATGGCGCGCATCTGAATAAACTCGAAATTACCCGGGCTCGTTACCATGATAGATTCCAGAATTTCCCGCAGTATTTTCCTCCCCGTGTCATAGTCGCCCCGGCGCAGGGAGGCAAGGAGCAGGCGTTCTTTATCTAAAGGGTAAACACCGGAAGGCGCGCCTTTGTTACGCGAAGCAGGGCCGCTTTTTACCGAAGGCGGCGCCAGGGCCTCGGCGCTCAAAGCGATCTGCCCGGCGCAGAACCCCATAATCTGGGCCAGAGCTTTTACCTCGTCATAGGCCCGCTCAGGAATGTCCGCAAGGTACGCCAGGGCCTCAAGCTCTGAAATCGCGCCCCGGGCCATACGGGAAAGCCTGCGCGCTGCCTCGCGCCGCTCGATATAGAGCACCCGCCCCGCAGAGAGGGCCCCGGCCATGCGCCCGCCTGCATAGATGAGGCTCACCCAATAGATAAACCCCAGGTCGCACATATAGATATAGGTGCCGCCGGTGCGGTGCGCCTCTTTCATGCTCTCGAAGTGGAGTTTCGTGCAGGGGTATTCCCCGTGCCCCCACACCCGCGCCTTGTCGGGGTAATGTTTCTTGCACAGGCCGCAAAAAAACACCGTGTCCTCATAATCCCCGATGTTTATCGAATACCCGCTTTTATCCAGCAGGGAAACCGCGCAGTCAGCGGCCTGTTTGTAGGTGCTTATCACCTCGTAAGCCTTAAAAAGGAGCGGGTCAAGCTCCCTCCGCTTTATGATATTGGAACCGGAAACCCGTTGTTCCACCAGCAGGTCTTTTACAGAATGTTGACGGCATATGTTCATACTAAGAACCTCCAGCTTTTTAAAACAGTAGCGCTTATAGAATGAACGGAATACACCCTAACGGCTAAAAAGTTTTGCCCCCGGTTAAGAAGCTCCCGGAAACGTCCGATAACGTTCCCTGACAGGGGAAAGGCCGCGCCCCAAGGGGCCGTCCCCGGCAGCGGCGCAGGAAAGAACGCCCCCAGCGCGGCGTATTCCGGCGCCAAAACACAACGTTTCCGGTGAACCGGAAAGAGTTCCGCGTTACCGCGCAGGGTTTGCGCGTTACCGCGGAAGGTTTGCGCGTTACCGCGCAGGGTTTGCGCGTTACCGCGGAAGGTTTGCGCGTACACGCGCAGGGTTTGCGCGTGAACCGGAAAAACTGTCCTGCCCCTGCATAAATCATTAGTATATAAAGACTTACCGGCGCTGCGCGCCTCTTGAAGAGAATTTGGAGAGATCTTTTATATGCACTTCATGGTTTGCGGCTCATAGCGCAAACAACGACTATTGAAACAGCCGGAGGCTGTCGGCGCTTCGCGCCTCTTTTAAGAGTTTTTGGGGGCTCTTTTATCAGCGCTTCCTGTTTCGCGTCTTCTTTTGCAAACTCCGCGTAAGGGAACAGCCTCCGGCTGCCCCCAAACCCCCACCCAACGGCTTCCTGCTATGAGCCGCTAACGCTTTCAAAGCGCGGTGAGGCGCCGCTTCGGGGTTGTGACTAAAATTGCAAACCTCTCGCCGCAAGAAGCACCTGAACCCCCCGCAGGGGGCTTCCTGCGCTGCGCCCTTCCGCCTGCGGCCCCGGCAGGCGTTTTGTTGGATTAAGAAAACTTATTTTGACTACAAACAAACTTATTTTGACTACAAACAAACTTTCTTTGACTACAAAAAAACCTTTCTTGACTACAAAATAAACTATCCTGCCCCCGCATAAATCATTGTTTTATAACGACTTATCGGCGCTTCGCGCCTCTTTGAAGAGTTTTTGGGTGGCTTTTTTACCGGCGCTTCCTGTTTTGCGGCTCATAGTGCAAACGACGACTGCTGAAACAGCCGGAGGCTGTCGGCGCTCCGCGCCTCTTGAAGAGAATTTGGAGGGTCATAGCCCCTCCAAACCACCCACTAATGCTTCCTGCGCTGCGCTCTTTCGCTCTCGAAGCGCGCTGAGGCGCCGCTTCGGGGTTGTGACTAAAATTGCGAACCCGCTCGCCGCAGGAAGCACGTAAAACAGCCTCCGGCTGCCCGCAGGGGGTGACTAAAATTGCAAACCCTCTCGCCGCAAGAAGCACCTGAAACAGCCGGAGGCTGTGGACATTATTTTTTTTGTGTGCTATGGTGTGGAAAACGCGGCTTGAAAGCGGCGTTTTGTAAAATGCCTCCATACTCGACTCATAAAGTGCCATGAAGGTACGCTGTTGCGGAAGAAGCCGCGCGCGGATATGTCATGGCATTTTTATTTTTTATTTTTTTATTTTTTTATTTTTTTATAAGCCGGCCCCGCAGGGCCGGCTTTGGAGGACATTTATGGAAAACATAAAAAAGAACATCCCGGCGCTCGGAGCGCTTGCCCTCATGGGCTTCGCCCTCTCGTGCGGCGGCCAGAAACAACAGGCCCCGGTCAAAGATACGGTGGTCTACTCGTATCCCAGCAATGCAGGGCCGGTCAACCCGCACCAATACTCCCCAAGCCAAATGTACGCCCAGGCTATGGTGTACGAAGGGCTGGTCATGGGGAAGGACGACGGGTCTATCGCCCCGGCGCTTGCGGAGAGATGGGACATTTCCAGCGACGGCACAGTGTATACGTTTCATCTCCGCAAAGGGGTCACGTTTAGTAACGGCGAGGCGTTTAACGCTGACGCGGTGGTGAAAAACTTTAAGGCCGTGATGGGAAACGCCGCGGACCACGACTGGCTGGGGCTGGTGGACAAAATCGAGTCCTACGAAGCGCCCGCTCCCCTTGAGTTCCGGTTGACATTAAAGAGCGCCTATTACCCCCTCCTCGACGACCTTGCGCTGGTGCGCCCCTTCCGGTTTTTGAGCCCCAATTCTTTTCCTGACGACGGGAACACTGCAAACAGTATAAAAGCGCCGGTGGGAACAGGGCCCTGGAAGCTGGCTGAAACGAAATTAGGGGAATATGACGTCTTTGAGCGGAACGAAACCTATTGGGGCGGGAAACCGAAGGCGGCCAAAGTAATCGTGAAGGTCATCCCCGATCCGGTAAGCCGGGCCCTTGCCTTTGAATCCGGCGAAATTGACCTGATTTACGGCAGGGGGCAGATCCATTACGATATTTTTAACCGGTTTAAAAACACCCAAGGGGTCAGCGCCGCGATTTCTCAAGCAATGGGCACGGTCTGCGTGGCGCTTAACAGCGCCCAAGGACCCACAAAGGAACTGGCAGTGCGCCGGGCGCTCCAGCACGTTACCAACAAGGCGGAGATAATAAGCGGCGTGACCCTCAACACCCAGATACCGGCGGAAACCTATTTCGCCCCGACCGTGCCGTATTGCAATGTCAATCTGACGCCCTATGCTTATGATCTCTCGAAGGCCGCGGCGCTGCTCGATGAGGCTGGCTGGGTTTTGCCGGAAGGGAGCCGCATACGGGAGAAAAACGGGGAGCCCCTTTCGATTGACTTTTGTTTTGTAGGGAATAACGCCGCGGAGAAGGCTGCCGCGGAGATGATGCAGGGCCAGGCTCTGGCCTGCGGCATCCGTCTTAATCTTTTAGGGGAGGAGGAGGACTCGTTTTATACCCGCCAGAACTCAGGGGAGTTCGGCATGATCTTTAATGATACCTGGGGGCCTCCCTACGAGCCGCACGCTATGGTGTCTTCGATGCTTGTGCCGGCCCACGCTGATTATAAGGCGCAGATTGGCCTGCCCATGAAAAAGGAGCTGGACCAGGCCATCCGCGCGGTCTTTGTTACCACTGATACTGCCGAGCGCCGGCGGCTCTACACGGATATTCTCACCACCCTGCACGACCAGGCGGTGTATGTGCCGCTGTACCACATGACCATGTTTGAGGTGCACAAGAGCGCGGTCCTTAAAGGCGTCCGCTTCGGGCCGGATACCTCCTTCATACCCTTTCAAGACATAGCGTTGGAGTAGCCTGTGGGTACCTACATTATAAAGCGGTGTTTGAGCCTTATCCCCCTTTTGTTTTTCGTGTCAATCGCGGTGTTCGCCTTGCTGCGGACCGGTAAAAACGATCCGGCCATGAGTTATCTCAGGCTTTCAAACATCCCGCCCACTGAGGCGGCGCTGCAAAACGCCCGGGAAAAGCTGGGCCTTAATAAGCCGGTGCTGGCCCAATATATTACCTGGCTCTGGAAGGCCCTGCGCCTTGACTTCGGCGAATCCTACGTTACGAAAACCAGCGTTACCAAACAGCTCCTCTATTACGCGCCGAACACGCTTTTTCTCGCTTCCGTGTCCCTCCTCTTTACTATCGCTCTGAGCCTGCCTTTGGGCATACTGGCGGCAAAGTATAACGGGAAGTGGCCGGACCAGGCGGTGCGGGTGTTTGCCTACGCCGGTGTCTCGGTCCCCAGTTTCTGGCTGGCCTTTCTTATGATCATGGTGTTTGCCATCCGGTTAAAATGGCTCCCGCCCCTTGGGGCGGGCAGTTTCCGCCATGTGCTTATGCCGGCAATTTCGGTTATGCTCATGTCAACCTGTATCAACACCCGCCTTATCCGGAGCAATATGCTGGAGCAGGCCCACTCAAGGGCGGTCGTCTACGCCCGCTTCCGGGGGGTTCGGGAAGGGTACATTACGAGCCATCATATCCTTAAAAACGCCTGTATCCCGATTATCACGGCCCTGGGCATGCACGTAGGCGAAATACTCGGCGGCTCAGTGGTGGCGGAGGTTATCTTCGCCTGGCCCGGGGTGGGGCGCTACGCGGTCTCCGCCATATACAACCGGGACTTTCCGGTTATGCAGTGCTTTCTCCTCTTTATGACCGTTATTTTCGTAGGGTGCAACCTTATAACCGACATCGCCTACGCTGCGCTTGACCCGCGAATCCGCTTTCAGGAAAAAAGCGAAGGAGGGCCGGGACATGGCTGATTCTGACGCCCTTATAGAAAAAATAGAAAAAACAGAAAAAACAGAAAAAACAGGAAAAACAGGAAAAGAGGCGGCGCCGCAACAAAAAATGATAAGGCGCCTTTTCTCAAGGCGGCGGGCGCCGCTCCTCCTCTCAGGGGCGGTGCTGGCGGTATTGCTCGCAGCAGCCCTTGCGGCGCCGCTTATCGCGCCCTACGACCCGTTAGCCATTGACGTACAGAGCCGCCTTACCGGCCCAAGCCCTGAGCATTGGCTGGGGCAGGATCATCTGGGGCGGGATATATTCTCCCGCCTTATCTGGGGCGCCCGCTCTTCCCTCGGGTCCGTGTTTGCCATCGCGGTTTTGATTATGGCGGCAGGCTTTACCTTAGGCGGCATCTCCGGCTTTGCAGGCGGCTGGGTTGATACGGTGATTATGCGGGCCTGCGAGGCGTTTATGACCTTCCCCACGTTCATCCTTGCGCTCTTTCTCATCGGGGTCTTCGGAACCGGCATGGCCAACGTGGTGCTTGCCATTGTGCTGACCCATTGGGCATGGTACGCCCGCATTATACGGGGCATGGTGCTGCACCTGAAACACCGGGACTATATCTTGGCCGCCCGTGCCGGCGGCGGAAGCGCCTTCGCCATCTTCCTCCGCCATATCGCCCTGCCGGTATGCTCCCAGCTGGTCATTCTGGCCACCCTTGACCTCGGCCACATGATGCTCCACGTGTCGGGCCTCTCGTTTCTGGGGCTGGGCATTCAGCCCCCGTCGCCTGAGTGGGGGTGCATGATAAACGACGCCCGCCAGCACATCTGGACAAACCCGGAACAGGCAATACTCCCGGGGTGCATGATATTTCTTACCGTGCTGGCCTGCAATATCCCCGGAGATTACCTGCGGAACAAACTCGATCCGGCAATCATGGCCGGAGAAGGAGGCGGCGCATGAGCGGCGAAACCGAAAACGCCCTTGAAATACAGGGCCTCACGGTGGCGGCGGCGTCATCGGGAAAGGTTCTGGTGGACAACCTTTCGTTCTCCCTTAGGTACGGCGGGATAACCGCGCTTGTGGGGGAGTCAGGCTGCGGGAAAACCATGACCGCCGCCGCGATAATGGGCCTCCTGCCTGCGGGGACCGTCAAACGCGCCGGCTCGATTAGTATCGGCGGCACGGACACGGCGTCCCTCAGCGCCGAAGCGTACCGGCAGATGCGGAACACCGCCGTAAGCGTGGTTATGCAGAATCCTATGAGCGCGTTTGATCCGGTGCTGACCATAGACACGCACTTTTGGGAAACCTTGGCGTCCCACGGGTTCAAGAACAGGCGCCGCGCCCGGGAGCAGGCGGCAGAGAGCCTGTCGCAGGCGGGCTTCCCTGACCCAAAGACTATTCTTGACCTCTACCCGTTCCAGATGTCAGGGGGTATGCTCCAGCGGGTTATGCTGGCGGTTGCCCTCTTCTCCCGTCCGGCGCTGGTTATCGCTGACGAGGCCACCACCGACCTTGACGTGGTTTCTCAGGCAAAGATACTTGACCTCCTGCGGGAACACTGCAAAGACCGGGCTATGCTCCTTATTACCCACGATTTCAGCGTGGCAAAGTATCTGGCGCAGGAAATTATCCTTATGAAAAACGGCGCCCTTGTGGAACGGCAGGAGGCCGGCGGTTTTTTCACGTCCCCCCAATCAGGCTACGCGAAACAGCTCTTGGCCTGCCACCAAAGCCTGTATACCAGCCGGTTCAAGAAGATGCTTGCGGTTATAAAAGATCACGAAAGGGGAGCCCATGAACCTGCTTGAGTTACGGGACGTTACCAAGACCTACCGGCGCGGGAAGCTCTTGAGTTCCAGCGCCGCGACGCAGGTGTTAAACGGCGTGAATCTCGTTATTAAGGCCGGAACCTGCGTGGGCCTTTTAGGGGAGTCAGGCTGCGGGAAAAGCACTGCCGGACGCATCATAACCGGCCTTGAGCGCCCCACGTCGGGAGCCGTGCAGTATTGCGGCGAGGATTTGAAGGGCATGGGCAAAGAAAAACGCCGGCTCTACCGGCGGAATTGCCAGGTAGTGTTCCAGAACGCCCTTGGCGCGGTCAACCCCCGCTGGCGGGCGTGGGAGGTTATCGGGGAGCCGCTCTCGTATTTCGAGAAGCTCCCGCGGGAGGCCCTGCGGGACAAGGCCCGCGCGCTTTTAGCCCGGGTCGGGCTTGAGGAAAACAGCCTTGACAAGCTGCCGTCCTAGTTTTCAGGCGGGGAGCTCCAGCGGGTCTGCATTGCCCGCGCCCTGTCCCTTACGCCGCAGTTTATTTTGCTTGACGAAGCGGTGAGCGCCCTTGATATGTCCAATCAAAGCCTTATTCTTGACCTTATTACGAACCTCAAGCGGGAGTCCGGCGCGGCGTTTCTGTTTATTTCCCATGATGTGCGGGTGCTCTTGAAAACCGCCGATTCCCTTGCGGTTATGGAGCGCGGACGGATTGCCTTCTTTGAGCCGGACATAACAGCGCTGGACCGGGACGGCGCGGTCTACGGCGGGGCATTGACACAGCTTGCCCGGGCCGCCCTCTAACCCCCTGCGGGCAGCCGAAGGCTGTTTCACCCCCTGCGGGGGATTCACGTGCTTCCTGTAGCGATAGGGTCTGCACGTTTAGTCACAACCCTGAAGGATGCGCCTCACCGCGCTTCGCAGGCGCACAGGCGCGGCGCAGGAAGCCCCCTGCGGGCAGCCGGAGGCTGTTTCAAGTGCTTCTTGCGGCGGGAGGGTTTGTACGTTTAGTCACAACCCAGAAGTTGCGCCTCAGCGGACTTCGATGGCGTGAGTGGCGCAGCGCAGGTAGCCTTTAGTTGGGGGTTTGGGGGAATTGGTTCCCTCAAATTCTCTTAAAAAGCGCAAGCGCAGCGCAGCGCTCAATAAAGAAAGCCCTTGACCAGACGGGAGGGCGCTGGTATTATTTTTTTCATAATGAAACTATATGACGGCGGCGCTCCCGTTAGG
>JAITHF010000036.1 GCA_031280115.1 Spirochaetaceae bacterium
TCGAAAAATATCGGCGGGTTAAGCAATTCCCTTGGCATGTTTGCGGAGTCCATGTTCTCAGGAAACCTGCCGGAGGTATTTCTTGAGACAGGCTATAACTTTGCCGACGTATCCTGTAATAAGAAGTTTCAGGAGGGGAAACAGGTCATCGCGGAGGTAGACGCCTTTCTTGAAAGTGAAGAACGGGCGGTGCTGGTAGAGATTAAGTTTGTGCTTTCCTGTGAACACGTTGACGAACACATCCAGCGGATAAAGCGGATACGGAAACTCATGGACGCGCGAGGGGACAGGCGGGTTTTTATAGGCGCCGTTGCCGGCGAGTCAGTGAATGAGGACGTGTGCCGGTATGCCCACGACAACGGCCTGTATGTGCTCGTGCAGAGCGGGGACGCGGTGGAACTTGCCGAACTGCCTCAAGACTTCAGCCCCGCCCAATTCCTCCCCGCAGCGCCTCCCGCGGCGCAGCACGGCTGAGGCAAACGCGCCTGCGAAGCGCGATGAGGCGGCAACTTCAAGAAAGCGCTGTACCTCAAAGCCGCACCGCCGTACCTTGTGCCATTGAAACCCCCGCAGGGGGCACTTGAAACAGCCTGCGGCTGTTGACGGGGGAACCTTGCTTGTGATATAGTAATCTTAAATAGGTAACGCGGCTTTATGAATATAATACATATAAAACTGATACCCCCCAAAGCCTTCGGGCTCGCAGGTATCCTCTTGACCGCGGCAGCCCTTGCCGCGCTTCACCCTGAAACCCCGATTGATACCCAAAACCGGACAGACAGCCTCGCCGCTGGCAGGCAATGGGCCGTATTTATCGCCATAGACCAGTACGGCCAACAGCCCCCCCTGCCTAATCCTGTGAAAGACGCACGAGAACTGCGGGATATTCTGGTCAGCGCCTATCTCTTCCATGAAATACGAGAACTCTATAACGAGCGCGCCACGTTAGATAATATCCGAAGCCTGTTCGCTGACCTAAGGCGGGAAAGCGGTGTCAATGACTCAGTGTTCGTGTTCTTCGCCGGATACGGGTATCAGGACAAGTTCGCCAGCCAAGGCTTCTGGATACCCGCCGGCGCCGGCGCGGACCAGACAGGCTGGCTTTCTAATAGGGAAGTGGGAGACGCCCTGTCCCTGCTGCCGGCAAAACACGTGCTCCTTGTCTCTGACGGATGCTTTTCTGAAGGCGTTGACACGGCATCAGAACCGGTTTCGGATGCCGCCGCCGGCATGGAGTATTACAGGCAGGCGTACAACAAGGTAAGCCGCCAAGTCCTCACCAGCGGGGCCGTCAAAACAGGCCCGGGTTCAGGGCCCTTCGCCCTGTCGTTGAAACAGGCCCTCCGCAGCGCCCCGGGCCCGTACCTTGACGCGGCGAGCCTTTTAAGCCGGATCGACGTCCAATCCCCCCGTCCGGTTCTGGGGGTTATAAAAGACGCCCAGACGCCGGAGCGGACCTTCTTATACCGAGGCGCGTCCCATCAAAAGGGCGGGAGTTTTGTATTTTTCAAGCAGGCCGGTATGCCTATGGTGCCTTCCCTCAGGACCGTGCGCTCAGGGAACGTGATGGTTACGTCAGAAATAGGCGGTATGCTCATGCTGGAAGGGCGGGAGACCGGCACGGCCATCCAAGCCAACGGGAGCGCCATGCTTTGGAACGTGCCCGTAGGGGAGAGGGCCGTGGCAGTGAAAGACCCTTCCGGCGCCGCAACCAACGCGCTCCGGACAGTACGGGTGCGGGAGGGGGCGACCGCGGAGGCGCTTATAGAACATCCTTTTATTGACCGGTTCGCCCGCATCCCCGGGGGAGTCTTTATGATGGGAAGCCCCGCGTCAGAATACCAGAGAAATGACGACGAAGCGCAGCATCAAGTAATGGTGCGGGATTTCCTTATGCAGGCCCAAGCGGTACGGGTGGAAGAATTCCGCCGCTTTGTGCAGGAAACAGGCTATAAGACCCAGGCGGAAACCAGAGGCGGCTATGTATGGACCGGCGCTTCATGGGAACTTACCCCGGGCGCCCGCTGGGACAACTCCGGTATTGCCCAAGAAGACACCCATCCTGTGGTGCTGGTAAGCTGGTATGACGCGGTGAACTATTGCAACTGGCGCAGCGAACGGGAAGGGCTGGCGCCGGCGTATACTATTCGCGGAACCGCCGTAACATGGAACCGAGACTCCGGCGGCTACCGGCTCCCCACCGAAGCGGAGTGGGAATACGCGGCCCGGGCCGGAACCGCTACCCCCTTTCATACCGGCGCCGGCATTACCAGGGAGCAGGCGAACTTCAACAGCGCGTATCCGTATAAGGGCGGCGCCCCTGAAGCCCCGCGGGAGGCCACTGTTGCGGCGGATAGTTTCGCCCCTAATACCTGGGGCCTGTACAATATGCACGGGAATGTCTGGGAGTGGTGCTGGGATGTGTACGGCGCCTATCAAGAAGGCGCCTCATCAGAGGCCCGGAACACGGCTTACCGGTCGCGCCGCGGCGGGGGCTGGAGTTATGCCGGCCAGTACCTGCGTTCTGCGTACCGCAGTTACGGCGCCGCTCCTTCGGCCTATAACAGCACCGGCTTCCGCCTTGCCCGCTCCCTGCCTGAAGCCCCCCGCTAGGCGGCGCCGCCGCGCCGGGCTGGTATGAACACGATACGGCTTACTGAACTTGACATGATTATCCGGCTGGGGCTGGGGTTTCTGGCCGGCGCGGTTATTGGGGTGGAACGGAGCAGCAGGCATCAGGTTGCCGGGCTCAGAACCCATATCCTCATCGCAACCGGCGCAACCCTCCTTATGCTCCTTTCTATCTGGCTCCCTCAAGAATTCCAGTCCATGAAAAACGGCGATCCCGGAAGGATTGCCGCGCAAGTCGTGTCCGGCATCGGCTTTCTTGGAGCCGGCGCCATCATCCGCCTGGGCAACAACATTAAAGGGCTTACCACCGCGGCTTCCCTCTGGCTTGTCGCCGCGGTGGGGCTTGCTATCGGCGCGGGGATGTTCGTGGCAGCCGGCGCGGCGCTGGTTATCACCCTTATCACCCTCATCGTCTTAGCCGCGTTTGAGAAGCGGTTTTTCCCCACAGAACGCAACAAACTTTTGGAAATAACCTTTCTATCCAATAATCCTGACACCCAGGAAACCCTTGATATCCTGCGCTCCTTCGGGGTGCGGGTTTTGTCTATGGACGTTGATCAAGGCATGAACAAAGGCAAAGAAAAAAACAGAGGGACCCGCCTGCGCCTTTTCGTGGGGATTTCGGATCATATTGACAGCACCGCGCTGGTTAAGGCGCTTAAAATAAACGGCGCAGTCGAGCGGGTGGAGATAAAAGAAAAATACTAAAGAAAAATACTGAAGAAGAAGCGGCATACCCCCTAGGCGGCCTCTATCTGTTCCACCTGTTCCACCAGCAAGGGAAGAAGCTGCTTTTTTCGGGACACAATATCATTCAGTATATAGACCCCCTCGTCCTGACGGGGAAACCCGAGGTGCTGGATGAACGAAGGCTTTCCCACAATGAGGAGCAGGCTGGTCAGTTTCGTTATGTCTGTTACCATCATGGCGCTAAAAAGCGCTTTGCGGGACCGGTATTCAATCGTAAGCTCCTCAAGAAACTCTTTTTTGCGGGAAAGAATATCCGCAGGGGCGTGTACTTCTATCTGGCTTATCGTAAAGGTGCACCCTGCTTCGGTGTATTCTTTCAGGTCCTGGCGCACCACCTCGCCGGCGTTCCGGTCCCCTATCCGGGACGCTGCGGTGATAATGTCCGACCCGAGCTGCTGAATATCCAAATTCGTAATGTTCGCAAGGTATTCGGCGGTTCTCCGGTCCTCCTGTGTGGTGGTGGCGGACTGGAGGACCAGCGTGTCCGCAAGAATGGCGGAGAGCAGCAAACCGGCAACCTCTTTTTGAATAGGCACCCGCTGCTGCCGGTACAGGGACACAATAATCGTGGCAGTGGCCCCGACCGGACGGTTGATAAACATAATCGGATTTTTGGTGGTGAGGTTGCCAAGCCTGTGATGGTCGATAACTTCCCGAATGGTGTAGTTCTCAATCCCCTCGACTGCTTGGGAAATCTCGTTGTGGTCAACAAGAATAATCTCCATGTTCGGGTCCCGCAGAAGGTCGCTTTCAGAAATGGTGCCTGCAAGAGTGCGGTTATCGTCAACCACCGGCAGGGTCCTGCTGACCGATTCCTGCAAGAGGGGGCGCACCTTCCGTATAGGGTCAAGCAGGTTGACCGGCTTTACATCCGAATCGGCCATCGTGGAAACCGGCGCGGAATACATAACCAGCATGGCGGTTTCCGCTGACCGGTAGGGGCTGCTCAGCACGGAAACCCCTCTTTTCTCCGCTTTGCGCCGGAGGTCCTTTTCCATAGACGCCCCTGAAGAGAGTATCAGCGCCCGCACGCCGCTCTCAATAGAGTGTTCCTGAATATCAAGCCTGTTCGCGGTAATCACCACGGCATTTTCCGGCGTATGGAGCGCAAGGGTCTTTTGAAAGGTTTCAAAGCTGTCCGCCACGACAATCGTTACGCACTTCAACAGCTCTTCAGTATTAAAAACAAGGAACTGCTGTGCCGACATGGTCTCGCTTAAGAGCCGGATGCACGTGGAAAAGACGGTTTCTGTTTCAGGGTTCATAACCTTGAGGATGTTCTTTGCAAAGGCGTTATAATGGAGCAGGGAGCTGTAGGTTCCGTCGGCGTTGATGACAGGCAGTATTTTCTTATGGGTTTCCTCCATTTTAGCGATGGCCTTCCAAAGGGACGTGTCGCCGCTTACTGAATCTTGGCAGGCGTTCATATAATACAAAACTTTCGGTATCATATCAGGTATATACTGGGGGACCGGCACCTTAAAGCGCTCAAAAATATACTCGGTTTGAGGCGATATTTTCCCGCCCCGGACCGCGGTATATTCGGTTTGGCCGAGCCCGTGTTTAAGCCGGGCGTACGCCGCCGCCGCGACAACCGAGTCGGTATCAGGATTTCTATGCCCAATGATGTACACGGTCTTTTTTTTCTGGTTTTTCTGAGAGGTCTGATTATTCATACCCTGACTTTACTCCCAAAGAGGGGGGCGGCGCAATCCCTGAGCAGCAGGGCGCTGCGGCCCCGTGCCTGTCAGGAACGGCCCGCTTGCTTTGTTTCTTCCCAGAACCGGTCCATGATTTCAAGGTTCTCCTGCCGCATGGCATGGCCGGTTTCCTTCATCCGCTTTTCCACGTATTTAAAACGCCCGGTGAATTTACTGTTAGCTTTTTGAAGGGCTGCCGAAGGGTTAAAGCCTAAAAACCGGCAGACATTTACCGCAGAAAACAGTATGTCCCCCAATTCCTCTTCAAGCGCCTTTTGAGCGGGCGCCAAGCGGGCGTCTTCCCCTGCCTCCTTGGCGGTTTGGCAGAGGCGCGCGGCTTCTTTGGTTTCCAGCACCTCTTCTTCGAGTTTGCCCATAACCTCTTTGAGGGAAAGCCAGTCGAAACCTGCTTCTGCGGCTTTTTTTTGCAGTTTATAGGCCCGTTCCAAGGGCGGCGCGGACCGGGGCGCCTCATCAAGGAGGGAGTCTTTTGGGGGGCGCCCCTCTTTTTCCACCTTGATTTTTGCCCAGTTATCCAAAACCTCAGCGCTGTCCTTCACGTGCGTATCCCCGAAAACGTGGGGATGGCGGCGTATGAGCTTTTCGCATACTTCGTGCAGCACCTCTGCCACGGAAAACGCTCCGGCCTGTTCATACATATACGAAAGCATAACGGCCAAAAGAAAAATATCTCCCAGCTCTTCTTTAATATGCGCCGCGCTGCCCTCGGTTATGGCTTCGACACATTCATAGGTTTCCTCAATAAGGTCTTCCCGAAGGCTCAGGGGCGTCTGTTCCCGGTCCCAGGGGCAGCCCTGGGGCGACCGAAGCCGGGCCGCAATAGCATATAACCGCGTAAAAGCAGTTTCATTATTATCCGCCGTTTCATTTTTCATAGGTTATCTTACCCCATCTTTCCCCTCAAGTACACCCCCCACCCGAAGGGGGTTCACGTGCTTCCTGCGGCGCACCCTGCGGGTGTTTCACGTGCTTCTCGCGGTGAGCGGGTTTGGGGGTTTAGTCACAACCCTGAAGGATGCGCCTCAGCGGAATTCGCAAGCGTTAGCGGCGCAGCGCAGGTAGCCGTTGGTTGGGGGTTTGGGGGAACTGGTTCCCCCAAATCTCTTTAAAAAGCGCAAGCGAAGCGCAGCGCGTAAAAAAGCCCCCAAAAAGCCTGCACAGGGCGCATTTGGGGCAGGCTCAACAGGCAGGCCGGAACATACAGCACCATCCCGCAGCAAACCGTATACTATGCTTGAATATAACACTAAACGGCAGACAAAAAAGTCTGTATTTGACTCAAATACAATCATTTCTGACTCAAATACAATCATTTCTGACTCAAATACAATCATTT
>JAITHF010000097.1 GCA_031280115.1 Spirochaetaceae bacterium
GGTTTGCGCGGTAACGCGGAAGGTTTGCGCGGTAACGCGCAAGGTTTGCGCGGTAACGCGCAGGGTTTGCGCGGTAACGCGAAAGGTTTGCGCGTGAACCGGAAAACTTGTTTTGACTACAGAATAACTTGTTCTGTCCCCATAAAAATCATTGTTATATAATGATTTATCGGCGCTGCGCGCCTCTTTAAGAGAATTTGGAGGGTCATAGACCCTCCAAACCACCCCTCAAGGCTTCCTGCCTCGCGCCCTTCCGCCTGCGAATCGCGATGAGGCGCTGCTTCAGGGTTGTGACTAAAATTGCAGACCCGCTCGCCGCGAGAAGCACCTGAATCACCCGCAGGGTTTGAAACAGCCTTCGGCTGTGAAGCCGAGGAAGCCGCGGGAAGAGGAAAAGAGCGCGGCCCTGGCCTTGATGCCCCCCTGGGCCCGGCGGGTAAGATGAGCCTGTATTGCCTCAAAAATCCGGCAGC
The DNA here is from genome assembly GCA_031280115.1 of Spirochaetaceae bacterium. Classification (GTDB taxonomy): domain Bacteria; phylum Spirochaetota; class Spirochaetia; order Treponematales; family Breznakiellaceae; genus JAITHW01. The sequence goes on from JAITHF010000097.1 coordinate 474, forward strand.
GCACCTCCTCCCACAATCCTGCGCCTTCAAGAAGGGTAAGCGCCTGTTCTGTGGCGACGCACCCCATAAGATCGCCCATAAGGGCCCGGCCAGCGCCGGCTAAACCGGCGTAAGCGGTCAGGATCTCAAGGCGGGGGTCCCCGTATTTTGAATGGGTGTTAAAATTGCCTGCCGCAAGTTTTATAAGTTTTCCCACATGCCCGGCCACCAAAAGCTCGGTAAAGCCTAACTCCCGGGCCATATCAAGGCTGTCCCCGATAAAGTTCCCGCATTTCACCGGCTGGAACGCCCCCCGGCCCCACTCCGCAAGAAACCGTATCCCGTAGTTACCGGGGGTAATCACCGCCCCTGTTTCCCCGCCGGCCCGGCGCACTGAAAACTCCGCCCGAATGGTGCCGAGAAGCCCTCTATCGCTCATGGGCTCCACAATGCCGGTGGTGCCGAGAATAGAAAGCCCCCCTTTAATACCCAGTTTGGGATTAAACGTGCGCTCCGCAATCTTCCCGCCCCCGGGGATAGAAACCGTAACCCGAAGGCCCCCTGTGTACCCGTACCGGCCGCACACGTCCTGCACATGCTCCTGTATCATGGCCCGGGGCACCTTGTTAATCGCCGCCTCCCCCACAGGGGCGTCAAGCCCCGGCAGGGTTACGCGGCCTATGCCCTCCCCGCCTGCAAGGGCGATGCCTGCTTCAGGGCGTTTTTCTACCAGCGCGTACACCAGAACCCCGTGGGTAACATCAGGATCGTCTCCGGCATCCTTTCTTACGGCGCAGGACGCCTGCTCCCCGTTACAGCGCAGGTCTTCTATCAAAAGGCGCAGATAGGTTCCCGACGGGGTGCGTACCTCCACAGCGGCGGCAGTGTCCGCCGCTCCGCCTAAAAGCGCTTGTGCCGCGGCTTTTGCCGCGCCTGCGGCGCAGCTTCCGGTGGTATAGCCGGACCTTTGGGCTTTTTTAGGTTCCTGAGCCATAAGCGGCGCTCCTCGCAAGAAACCGCCCTGCCATAGCAGGATTGGTATAAAAATGGAAGTGGGGGAAGCCCGCATAGAGGGACTCAGAGGCAAAGGCGGCCCCCCAGGTTTCCTCCCCAAAGGGCTTTTGCGCGGTGAAACCGTCTCCCGGGTCGTCGCTTTCCCAATAGTGAAACTCATGCCCCCGCAAGGTTTCCCCTTTCCGGCACAGCAGATTATCCTCCTTTGCGGTGTACCCGGCGTAGCCGAACCGGACAAGCCGGCGCCGGGGGCCGCAGGATCCGGGGAAAACCCCTGCAAGCTGATGGGCGTTCCCGTCCCGGTCCATCAAGGTCCGGTGGAGGTACATAAAGCCGCCGCATTCGGCAATACAGGGAAGGCCCGCGGCAAGGGCCGAGCGGACAGAGGCGAGGAGCCGCCGGTTCCCCGCAAGCTCCGGCGCGTACAGCTCAGGATACCCGCCGCCCAGATACAAGCCGGCTGCCCCCTCAGGGAGCGCCGTATCCCCAAGGGGGCTGAAGTACGCAAGCTCAGCCCCCAGTTTCTCAAGAAGCGCCAGGTTGTCTTTATAATAAAAACAAAAGGCTTTGTCCCGGGCAACCGCGATGCGGACTCGGTTGTACGCGCCGGTATGCGGGAGCGGCGCTTCCGCTTCCAGCGCCGGCGCGGCCCGGGCCATGCCCATAAGCAGCGACAGGTCAACGTGTTCCGCCAGCGCCGCTGCCAGGCGGTCTATGACGCCGCTTATGCCCGCAAGCTCCCCTGCGGTTACAAGCCCCAGGTGCCTGCTTTCAATCCGGCAGCCTTCCAGCGCGGGAAGATACCCTGCAACAGGGATGCCCGTTTCTTCTTCAATGGCCCGCTTGAGATGGGGATAGAGCCTTCCGCTCCCGTTGTTCAGCACCACCGCGCCGATACCGCCCGGCTTGCGGAACTCTGCGAGCCCTTTGATACGGGGGACGATCGAGAGGGAAACCCCCCGGCAGTTCTCCACCAGAAGGACCGGCGTGGCCGTGGCGCAGGCAAGGTCCCAGGTGCTTCCCGCGGGGGTCGCAGCGCCGATGCCGTCGTAAAAGCCCATCACCCCTTCGATTACGGCTATATCCCGCCCTTCAGCGTGTTCCCGCAGGAGCCGCGCAACAGTGTTCTTGCCCATAAGGTACAGGTCAAGGTTCGCGCTGGGAATGTTCAGGGCTTTTTCGTGGAACATAGGGTCAATATAGTCCGGCCCGGCCTTGAACGCCGCAGGGCGGAAACCGCTGTTGGCAAGGGCCCTCAAGAGGGCGCAGGCAACCGCGGTCTTTCCGGCGCCGCTCTGCCCGGCGGCAACGCAGAGGCGGGGGAGATTAACCATTCCGTCCGGTCCCTCCGGCGCTTATGATATACACCGGATTGGCCCCTTCCATAAGGTGGTAGCCTCCGCGCTCCACCGCTTTGCTTATGCTTGCCTGGGTAATCTCAAGGCCCTCAAAGGCGCGTTCTTTGAGGGCCGAGAGGCTTTGGGTAAGGGTTTCAAGGCTGGCAGCGGTAATGACCAGCCGGACGAGGGGGTTTTTTGCCGCAGCAGCCGCGATAATTGCCGGAAGGTTTCCCGACGAGCCGCCTATAAAGACCCGGTCCGGCGGGGGGAGGGCGGCAAGAGCCTCCGGCGCTTCTCCGGCCACGGTAATAAGGTTATACAGCCCCAGGCGCCGGCTGTTTCGGGCGGTAAGGGCAAGCCGGTCAGGGCGGCGCTCCACCGCGAAGACCGTGCCGTGCCGCGCCCGCATGGCCATTTCGCAGGAAACCGAGCCGGTTCCGGCGCCGATGTCATAGGCAACGCTCCGGTCTTCCAGACGCAGTTTCCCCAGGGCGATACTGCGTACCTCCTCTTTGGTCATAGGCGCCTGTTCCCGCAGGAATTCCCGGTCAGGCACGGCGCCGGAGGCGTACGGGCGGGCCCGGGGGTTTTCCACCAGCGCCACGCTGAGGGGGTCGAACTGAGTCTCTTTCAGTTCTTCCGCGGCGCCGCTTGTTATCTTTTCATCAGGATACGAAAGGCGCTCCCCTACGGTTACCCGGGCGTCCCCCAAGCCGTTATCCGCCAGCGCGCGGCAGATATAACCTGCGGTACAGCAGGGGTCTGTGAGAAAAAAGGTTGACTGGTTATGGGATGCGTGGCCCAGCAGGTCTTGGTATCTTCGCTCCGGCCTTCCGTGGAGGCTCACCAGGCCCGCGTCGTCCCAGGCGCGCCCCAGGCGCGCCGCGAAATAAGCCCATGAGCTTATGCCGCTTACCACGCAGAGTTCCCAGCCCTGTTCCCGCACCAAGGGGATAAGGCGTTTCGCGCCGCTGTAGGCGCCGGCGTCTCCTGAAAAGAGGACTGCCCACAGCGGGCAGCCCCCCTCGTCGATAGCGGCTATGATTGCGTTTGGATCGGTCAGGGCCCGGGCTGGTTTATCCTGAATAAGCGCGGCGCAGGCTTCAAGGAGGCGCGGGGCGCCGAGAACGCAGGAGCTGGCGGCTATCGTATTCCGGGCTTCTTCGGTTATAAGGGCGGTTCCTCCGGGCCCCACGCCGATAAGATAGACTTTTTTGCGCTGTCTCTGTATCATTTCACCCAGTATACCCGCAGCCGAAGGCTGTTTCAACCCCCTGCGGGGGATTCAGGTGCTTCTCGCGGCGATAGGGTTCGCAATTTTAGTCACAACCCTGAAGCGGGGCCTCAGCGGGATTCGATGGCGTGAGCGGCGCTGCACACGTCGCGCTAATGGGGGGTTTGGGGGAACTGGTTCCCCCAAATCTCTTTAAAAAGCGCAAGCGAAGCGCAGCGCCGGTAATTCGTTATAAAACAATGATTTATGCAGGGTCAGGATAGTTTTTCCGGTGAACACGGAAGGTTTCCGCGCAAGCGTGCAAAGGTTCCGCGCAAACCGGAAAACTTATTTTGCTAACAAACAAACTTATTTTGCTGGCAAACAAACTTATTTTGCTAACAAACAACTTTATTTTGCTGGCAAACAAACTTATTTTGCTAACAAACAAACTTATTTTGCTGGCAAACAAACTTTATTTTGCTAACAAACAAACTTATTTTGCTAACAAACAAACTTTATTTTGCTAACAAACAAACTTATTTTGCTAACAAACAAACTTATTTTGCTAACAAACAAACTTATTTTGCTGGCAAACAAACTTATTTTGCTAACAAAATAAACTATCCTGTCTCCGCATAAATCATTATGTTATAATGACTTATCGGCGCTTCGC
>JAITHF010000098.1 GCA_031280115.1 Spirochaetaceae bacterium
CCCCCAAATTTTCTTTAAGAGGCGCGAAAGCGCCGATAATTTTTATTATACCAACAGAGCGCGGCGGGAAAACCGGTTTTTCCGGTTCCCGCGGAGACCTTCCGCGTTACCGCGCAAACCTTCCGCGTTACCGCGGAGACCTTCCGCGTTACCGCGCAAACCCTGCGCGTTACCGCGCAAACCCTGCGCGTTACCGCGCAAACCCTGCGCGTTACCGCGCAAACCTTCCGCGTTACCGCGCAAACCCTGCGCGTTACCGCGTAAACCCTGCGCGTTACCGCGTAAACCTTTCCGGTTCACGCGGAAAAGTTTCCTGTACCTGCATAAATCATTATGTTATAACGAATTGTCGGCGCTTCGCGCCTCTTTGGGAAGAATTTGGGGGAACCAGTTCCCCCAAACCCCCGCTAAAGACTGCCTGCGCTGCGCCCGTGCGTTTGCGAATTCCGCTGAGGCGCCGTGTCAGGCGAGACCTGCACCCCCGCACCCATCCCGCCGCAGGAAGCACGTGAAACAGCCTTCGGCTGCCCCCAAACCCCCCATAAAGGCTTCCTGCGCTGCGCCCGTGCGCTCTCGAATTCCGCTGAGGCGCCGCTTCAGGGTTGTGACTAAACGTGCAAACCCTATCACCGCAGGAAGCACCTGACTCCCCCGCAGGGGGCGAAGTCCGATGAGGCGCCGCTTCGGGGTTGTGACTAAACGTGCAAACCCTCGTATCGCAGGAAGCACTTAAAACCCCCGCAGGGGGGCGCGGAAGAAAAGTTTTCTTATAAGGTCAAGGGGGATAATCGAAACCGCGCAGGCCAGCACCAGGGCCCATTGCATGACAGTTAAGCCGTGGCAGTTAAATACCGCGCCCCCCATGTACACCAACACGATTTGTACTGCCGTAATAACCCCCAAAATACGCAGGAAGTTCCGGTTCCCCCGGATGTTGTCAAACAAATTGAGCTTGTCGGTTCTTGCGTTAAAGGCGTTGAACACCGCGGTAAACACAAAAAAGGCAAAATAGCCGGTGTAGAGCCGGTCTTCCGGGAAATAAATCATAAAGAGCCGGGCGAACAGCAGCAGCGCGCTTAAACCGAAGGTCCACAAAGCGCCTGTGAGAATGGCGCTCCACATGGCGGGGCTGACGATCGGCTCGTCCCGGCGCTTGGGCTTCTCCCGCATAAACCGGCTGAGCGCAGGCTCCCCGCCGAACGCAAGTGCCGCAAGGGTGTCCATAACCAGGTTTATCCAGAGGATCTGGGTAATAGTAAGGGGGTTTTCGTGGCCGAAAAGGGGTGCCACAAAGTTTATGAGCACTGCGGACACGTTAATCGTAAGCTGGAACACGATGAACTTGCGGATGCTGTTGAAAATCGTCCTGCCGTAGAGGATGGCCTTATCAATAGAATTAAAGTTGTCATCCAGAATCACAATGTCGCTGGCTTCTTTGGCGACCTCCGTGCCGCCGCCCATAGCAAACCCTACGTCCGCCTTTTTCAGCGCCGGCGAGTCGTTCACCCCGTCGCCGGTCATGCCCACCACATAATTAAGCTCCTGGGTAAGCCGCACGAGCCGGCTCTTGTCCGAGGGGAGCGCCCGGGCCACCACCTTGATAAAGGGGATTTTCTTTTTCACCGCGTCGTCGGAAAGCGCCCCAAGCTCGTCAGAGGTAAGCACAATATCGCTCTCGTGCTGGAGCAGCAGCGCGTCTTTGGCAATGGCAACCGCCGTTTCCCGCCGGTCACCGGTAATCATCACCACATGCACGCCGGCCTCGTGCACCTCTTTTATGGCGGTTACTGATTCAGGGCGCACCTCGTCCCGAATCCCCGCAACCCCCACCAGAATCCAGTCGTTCTCAGGGAGGCGCTCGTTGTTTATGATAGAGTCTTCGGACACGGCGAACGCAAGCACCCGGATTGCCCGCTCCGCAAGGGCGTCTATCTTGGCGTTCAGGTCTTTGTGGCCGGCATAGGGGGTTTTGTTCCCCTGGGCGTCGTAGTAATACCGGCACTTCTCCAGTATCTTTTCAGGCGCCCCTTTGATGAGGGTAAGCGCGTAATCCCCGCCGATGGTGGAGGCCGAATACTTGTTGGTGCTGTTAAAGGGTATCTTGCCGGCTGTTTTCGCTGAAACCGGAATGCCTTCTCCCATAGAAAAGCCGAGAACCGCCCGGTCGGTGGCGTTCCCGCCGATAATCTTCCGCTGCGCCCCGGCGCCGGAGATAACCGAGTCCGTGTTTTGGTGGATTGAAAGGGAGAGGCAGGCTTTAAGCCCCCCGCTGACCTCTTCATAGGTCTTGTACTCCTTGCCGCTGCCGTCAATAAACGCCACCACCTCCAGTTTGCCTTTGGTAATGGTGCCGGTTTTGTCGCTGAAAAGATAGTTAAGGCTTCCTGCGGTTTCTATTCCGGCGATCTTTCGTACCAGCACGTTGTCTTTGAGCATCTTTCCCATGTTAAGGGCGGAGACGATGGCAATCATAAGGGGCAGGCCCTCAGGGACCGCCATAACGATAATAATCACCGCCAGCATGACCGCGTGGATAACGTCGTTGAGGAGGTGGGACCAGTTTGACGCATAGGCGCTTATGAGCGCAGGGTCGAACTGGTTTGCAAGGACGATGCGCTGGAAGAGCAGGGCAGCGGCGATGGCGGCGCCGCCTAGGTAGCCGAACCTGCTTATCGTGTCCGCAAGCCCCCCTAGTTTCACCTTGAGGGGGGTTTCGCGGTCGTCCTCGCTTTGCAGTTCCTTGGCGATCTGGCCGTACACCGAACCGTCCCCCACCACGCGGGTTTCCATGACCGCGTTGCCGGAGCAGACCACTGACCCCCGGAAGACCTTGTAGGGGTTCAGGAAGTCCATGCCGGCGTTTTCGTCTTCTTTATAATCCGCGGGAACGGGGCTTTTGGACGCTTCTTTTGATTCGCCGTTCAGCACCGACTGGTCAACTTTGACGGCGCCGTCAATGATAACCCCGTCGGCGGGTATTTTATCCCCGGTCTGGAGGAGCGCCGCGTCGCCCACCACCATGTCGTCAATGGGCATCTCTATGATTTCGCCGTTCCGGTAGACTTTGCAGAGTATCTTCGAGGCTTCTTCCTGGAGTTTCTGGAAGGCGTTTTCATTGCGGTATTCAGAGAACGTGGAGACCAGGGTGGCAAGGAGGATGGCCGCGGCGATCCCGACCGGTTCGTACCAGGCCATGTCGTCTTCTATCCAGCCTGCGTAGGAACCGATGACAAGGATGATGTTGACTGCCAGGGCCACGCAGAGGATTTTTATCATCGGGTCCCCAAAGTTATCCCGCAGTTTTTCCCAAAACCCCTGGGTTTTCTGTTCGGTCAGCCTGTTGGCGCCGTATTTTTCTTTTGACTCCGCCGCTTCCGCGCTGGTCAAACCAAATGTGTTCATGTCGGTTACACTCCTTATGAGACTAAAATAACGAATAGGGTATCATACTTTCTCTAAACCGCCTTGCCAACCCCCATAGGGCAGCCGAAGGCTGTTTCACGTGCTTCCTGCGGTGAGAGGGTTTGCACGTTTAGTCACAACCCCGAAGCAGCGCCTCAGCGGAATTCGCAAACGCACGGGCGCAGCGCAGGAAGCCGTTGATTGGGGGTTTGGGGGAACTGGTTCCCCCAAATTCTTTTAAAAGAGGCGCGCAGCGCCGATAATTCGTTATACAACAATGATTTATGCAGGGGACAGGGCATCCTGTTCTATGTACAAGGCGCCTTAGGTTGTGTACAAGGCGCCTCAGGTTGTGTACAAGGCGCCGTAGATTGTACACAATCCGCCTTAGGTTGTACACAATATGCTTTAGGTTGTACACAATATGCTTTAGGTTGTACACAATATGCTTTAGGTTGTACACGATCTGCCTTAGGTTGTGTACAATCTGAAGGCCGGGGAAGGCCGGCAAAGACGGGGCGGGAACACCGGCGGCGTTTTGTTGGTACCAACGGAGGCTTTGTTTACCCCAGCCAAGACGGGCCTGTCCCTGTATAATCATTGTTTTATACTGAATTACCGGCGCTCCGCGCCGGCAGCCTCCGGCTGTTTCAATAGCCGTTGTTTGCGCTATGAGCCGCAAATCATGAAGCGCCGGCAGCCTCCGGCTGTTTCAGCAGCCGTTGTTTGCGCTATGAGCCGCAAATCATGAAGCGCCGGCAGCCTCCGGCTGTTTCAATAGCCGTCGTTTGCACTATGAGCCGCAAACCATGAAGCGCCGGTAAAAAAAGCCCGGGGCGGTCTGTTTCCCTGAGCAGGCCGGAGCATACAACATCATCTCGCAACAAACCGTATGCGATGCTTGAATATCACACCAAACGGCAGACAAAAGAGTCTGTTTTTGCCTCAGGTTTATACATTTCTGACTCAGGTTTATACATTTCTGCCTCAGGTTTATACATTTCTGACTCAGGTTTATACATTTCTGACTCAGGTTTATACATTTCTGCCTCAGGTTTATACATTTCTGACCTAGGTTTTTACATTTCTGACCTAGGTTTATACATTTCTGACTCAGGTTTATACATTTCTGACTCAGGTTTATACATTTCTGACCTAGGTTTAGATAATTCTGACTCAGGTTTAGATAATTCTGACTCAGGTTTATACATTTCTGACTCATCCCTCATGAACTTGGAGGGCTTTTTTATCGGCGCTGCGCGCCTCTTAAAGAGAATTTGGGGGCTTTTTTACCGGCGCTGCGCTGGGCTTGCGCTTTTAAAAGAATTTGGGGGAACCAGTTCCCCCAAACCCCCGCTCAAGGCTTCATGCTTCGCGCCCTTCCGCCTGCGACGTCCGCTGAGGCGCCGCTTCTGGGTTGTGACTAAACCCACAAACCCGCTCGCCGCAAGAAGCACGTGAAACAGCCTCCGGCTGTTAGAAAAGCACTTTGCCGGTGAGGGCCCGTCCCTGAAACGGGCTGTTCCTGCCTCGGGACTTAAAGGGCCCTGAGGTCGAAGGCGCCTGTATGTCCACCATGATAAGGTCTGCCCGCAGCCCCGGCGCGATGATGCCCCGGTCATCCATTCCCAGTATACGGGCCGGCGCCGCGCTCATAAGGCCGGAGAGGCGCGAGAGCGGCAAGCGGGCTTTGATAACAAGCTCGGTAAAACACACGCTGAAACTCGTTTCAAGCCCGATGAACCCCGGCGCGCCGGCCTCTTTGTCCGCGCCGGCGTGGGGCGCGTGGTCAGTGGCGATGGCGTCGATCGTGCCGTCCAGCACGGCGCGGATGAGGGCGCGCCGGTCGTCTTCCCGACGCAGCGGCGGATTAACCTGCCCCCAGGTGCCCCGCCCCAGATGGTCCGCATCTTCACCGGTAAGCGCAAGATGGTGCGGCGCGGCTTCGCAGGTAAGACTGACCCCCTCTGCTTTGGCTTTTCTTATCATGGACAGGGCTTCTCTGGTTGAAACATGGGCGATATGGCACCGAAGCCCCTTGACGCGCCGGGCAAGGTCAATAACCCGCCGGGTCCCGCGGTTCTCAGCGCTCCTAGCGCCTTCGGCGCCCAGGGCCTCGCAATGGCAGGACACGGGAACACCCAGGCGGCTTGCCTCATTGAACGCGGCAAGCAGCAGGGCGTCGTCAGCCACATCCTTGCCGTCTTCGGAAAGGAGCCGCGCCGCATGGCCCCGGGGCGCGGCGGTTATGCCCGACAGGGACGCGCCCTCCATGCCGCGGGTCAGGGACAGCGCCGGATAGAGGTCGATAAGCCCCAAGTCGTCGGCGCGTTTTTTGAGGCGCGCCGCGGCCTCGAAGGTATCAATGACCGGCCTGGTGTTGGCCATGCAGACCACCGTGCCGTACCCGCCGTTTGCTGCGGCAAGGCACGCGGACTCAAGGGTCTCTTTCTCCGGAAACCCCGGGTCCCGGAAGTGGGCGTGGAGGTCCACAAACGCGGGCATGAGAACCGGCGTCCCCCCGAAGGCGCTGCCGTCAATAACCACCGCCGCGCCTTTGGGGAGCCGGGCGCCCTGAGGGATTATGCCGGCGATAAGGCCGTTTTCCACAGAGACCGCGCCGGCCATGCTGGTATTCTCATCAACAACCAGCACGTTCTTAAAAAGCGCGCTTTTTCTAAGGAGGCTGTTCATGGCGTTCACTGGAAAAAATCCCCTACCGGACGGATCTCGTCGCAATACTCGCAGCGGTAGGTGCGGAGCTCCGGATTATCCAGATAGAAAATATGGGGCGCGTAGGGCTCTGCGGAGATAACGCACCGGGGGTTTTTGCAGACAAGCACGTTTTCCACCCGTTCCGGCAGGGCAAGGGAGATTTTTTTGGTAATCCGCTCGTCCTCAATGATGTTTACGGTGATATTCGGGTCAATAAGCCCCAGCACCGCAAGGTTAATGTCCATAGTATTATCAATCTTGATAAGGTCCTTGCGCCCCATAGCGCTTGAGTTGGCGTTCACCACAAACGCCACCGTATAAGGGGTCTTGTCCAGCCCGAGCCAGTTAAAGACCCGTATGCCCTGTCCAGCCCGTATATGATCAATAACAATCCCGTTCTTTATTTTCGCTATGTTTAACATACGATACCCGTCCTCCACACATATCTAACCTATTTTACCCTAAACACACCCTGCACAACACCCCCTCCACCCTCTACACGCACCCTAAAATCGAAGCCAGGAGCGCCATGCGGACGTACATCCCGTAGGCCGCCTGCCTGAAGTACGCGGCTCTGGGGTCCTCGTCCACTTCCGGCGCGATTTCATTGAGCCGCGGCAGGGGGTGGAGGACGATCATATCTTTTTTGGCAAGGCGCATCTTCTCGCTGTTTAAGATATAACTGTCTTTGAGGCGGATATACTCCTCCTCGTTAAAGAACCGCTCCCGCTGCACTCTGGTCATGTACAGTATATCAAGGCCCCCTATGACGCGCTCAAGGCTGTCGGTTTCGATAAACGGCGTTCCCAGCTCTGCCTTGATATACTCAGGGGCCCGCAGTTCCGGCGGCGAGACGAAGCGCATGGTTATGCGGGGGTAGCGGGACAGGGCTTTCGCGAGGGAATGAACGGTGCGGCCAAACTTGAGGTCCCCGCAGAATCCCACTGTAAGGTCCGCGATGGCGCCCCGGACCCGCTTGATGGTCAGGAGGTCTGTCAGCGTCTGGGTCGGGTGGTGGTGCCCGCCGTCCCCGGCGTTGATAACCGGCACCGCGGCATAGCGGGACGCAAGCAGCGCCGCGCCTTCTTTGGGGTTCCGCATAACGATCGCGTCAGCGTAAGCAGAGACGATACGCGCCGTATCCGCCAGGCTCTCCCCTTTTGCCGCGGAGCTTGACCCGGGTTCGGCAAAGCCCAGACAGCTTCCGCCCAGACGGAGCATAGCCGCCTCAAAGCTCAGCCGGGTGCGGGTGCTCGGCTCGAAGAACAAGGTTGCAAGCAATTTTCCCCGGCAGGACTGGCGCAGGTACTCAGGCTCCCGCTCAAGGCGCTCGGCCAGACAAAAGAGGCTGTCCAGTTCTCCGATGCTGAAGTCTCCCGGGCCGATAAGGTGCCGGCCTTTAAGCATAGCCCCTCCTGTGTTCCCGGCAGGGGGGTTCAAAAAATAAAAAAGACCCTCTACAGAGGCGGCCGGGAACGCAAAGAAGCCCGGCGCCGGCGCCTTGGGGCCTATAAAGATCGTGTTTTTTTATGCCCATAGCCCTTATTTTCATTATTTTCATTATTTTTAATATACCGGTAAACCCCGTCCGCGCCAACCCCCTGCGCCCCCTGCGGGGGATTCAGGTGCTTCTTGCGGTGAGCGGGTTTGCACGTTTAGTCACAACCCAGAAGCAACGCCTCAGCAGAATTCGACGGCGTGAGCGGCGCAAAGCACGTCGCCTTTAGGGGTGGTTTGGAGGGTCTATGACCCTCCAAATTCTCTTTAAAAAGCGCAAGCGAAGCGCAGCGCGTAAAAAAGCCCCCCAAAAAGCCTGCACAGGGCGCATTTGGGGCAGGCTCAACAGGCTGGCCGGAACATACAGCACCATCCCGCAACAAACCGTATGCTATGCTTGAATATACCATCAAACGGCAGATAAAAAAGTCTGTATTTGACTCAAATGCAGACATTTCTGACTCAAATACAGACATTTCTGACTCAAAT
>JAITHF010000117.1 GCA_031280115.1 Spirochaetaceae bacterium
TCGGTTATCTATTTCGCCGGCTACTCGGACCGGCTTCTGGAACTGCTTAAGCGCATCATCGAAGAAGGCGCCGCGCAGATTACCGAAATCGAATCTATCGAATTATGACCGTAACCCACGGCGGGGACATTTATACCCCCCGCTATGAGACCGGGCGGGACGTTCTCGATTTTTCAGCGAATATAAGCCCCCTCGGAACCCCCGCCGGCGTTATCGCGGCAATCCGGGATGAAGCCTCCCGCTTAGACCGGTACCCTGACCCCTATTGCCGGGAACTGCGCGGCGCCCTGAGCCGCCGCCACCGTATCGCCCCTGAGCATATTGTCTGCGGCAACGGGGCGTCTGACCTCATCTACCGGCTTGTTCAGTGGCGCAAGCCCCGGGAGGCGCTGCTGCCGTCCCCGGGGTTTTCCGAGTACGGGAAAGCTTTGGAGGAATCAGGCTGCACCGTCCGCCGGTACCCGCTTAAAGAGCCGGATTTCCAACTGGACGAGCCCTTCCTGTCCCATATCCGTAAAGGTACGGATATGCTGTTTCTCTGCAACCCCAATAACCCCACGGGCTTGACCGTCCCCCCGGGCCTCCTTCGGGAAATAATCCTGCGGTGCGCGGCGTGCGGCGCGCTGCTGGTGGCGGACGAGTGCTTTAACGAATTCTTGGATGACCCTGCGCTCCATACTGTCGAGGGGGCGCTCCGGGAATTTCCGGGCCTGTGTATCCTCAAAGCTTTTACCAAACTGTACGGCCTTGCAGGGCTCCGCCTGGGGTATCTGCTCTGCGGCGATACGGCGCACGCCGAAGGGGCAGCCCGCACCGGCCAGGCGTGGCCGGTGTCCGCCGCGGCTCAGAGCGCGGGGGTTGCGGCGCTGGAGGAGCGGGGCTATGCGGAAGCGGTCCGGCGCCTTATCCGCGCTGAGCGGGAAACCATGAAGGCGGGCTTGCAAGGCGCGGGGCTTGAGGTTCTAAGCGGGGAGGCGAACTATCTTTTCGTTAAAATCCCCGCCTCTTCCGGCTTTGACCGGCAGAACTTTTTCAAGAACCTCCGGGACGCCGGGTTTCTGGCGCGGAACTGCGCTGATTACCCGGGGCTGGACAACACCTACTGCCGTCTTGCCGTCCGCAAGCCGGAGGAAAACCGGATGCTCCTTGAGGCGCTCAGGCGGATGCGGAATGTCCAGGCAGGTTCGCGGTGACGGTCATACCGAATTTTGTGGTGTTTGAGGGCGGCGACGGGAGCGGGAAATCCACCCAGCTGCGCCTCCTTGCACAGCGCTTCGAGTCCCAGCCGGACCTTCCCCGGCTCTTCCCGACTTTTGAACCCACCGATAGCTCCATAGGCCGGCTTATCCGGTCGGCGCTCCGGCAGGACCCGCCGCTCCTGCCGGAGACGGTGGCGCGGCTTTTTGCCGCAGACCGGAACGAACATCTTTACAGGCAGGGCGGGATACTTTCGCGGTGCGGAAAGGGGGAGCTTGTGGTGTGCGAGCGCTACACCCTCTCGTCCCTTATCTATCAGGGGATAACCTGCGGCAAAGACTTTTCTTGGAAACTCAACGCCGGTTTCCCCCTTCCGGAGGCGCTTATCTTTTTCGCTCTTGACCCGCGCCTTGCGTGCCGCCGCATAGCGGCGCGGCATACGAAAGATATATACGAAAACCTGCCGTTTCAGGCGCAGGTGCAGGAAAGGTACCATGAAGCCCTTCCGCGCTGCGCCGAGGCCGGGGTCCGGGTGGCGGTGGTGGACGCTTCGGCGCCGGAAGGCGAGGTGGCGGGCGCCCTCTGGAGGGAGCTTAAAAAACTGCCGATATTAAAGAAAGCATAAAGAAAGCATAAAGAAAGCATAAAGAAAAGAAAAAAGGAAGAGATCCAGCCATGAAAAACATAAAAGGCCGGGCGAAGATCCTCGCGGCGGTTTTGCTCCTTTTCGGTAACTGCCGATGGCTTAACGGGTATATTGTTGAGTACAAAGAGCAGTTTTTCCGCCTCTACCGCCTGCATTATACCCTTGATCCGGATAATACGATGGAAAACATCTACTGGCTCGAACAGGCCCTCAAAGCGGATTTCGCCAACCCCCTCCACGCCCTCACCCGTATTGAGGATAAGACCCAGTGGGAGAAATACCGGTATCTTTTTATGATGCACCTGAACCTTAAAATTATAGAGCAGTATATTTTTCTGGGAAACAAGTGGAACAAGCGGAACGCCTATTTTTTCAACGCCCCTTGGAAAGAGCAGAACTTAGAAAGCCTTGCTATTGCGGAGAACTGTTTTAAGGCCGCGCTCTATTACTGGAAGGACGCGGCTGAATGGGCGGCAAAAGCGCTGGACCGGCGTTTCCGGTTTATCGATCTGGAACATATCCAGTATTGGCAGGACGAGGCGGCGCGTATAGAGCGGAAGTCTCTGGATTACGGGAAGACCATCAACCGGGAGCTTTTACTGCTGCAAAAGGTTCGGGAAACCTTTGAGGCTATGGATGAGAACACCTATTAACAGCCGGAGGCTGCCCCCATAGGGGGATTCACGTGCTTCTTGTAGCGATAGGGTTTGCAATTTTAGTCACAACCCAGAAGCGGCGCCTCAGCGGGATTCGATAGCGCACGGGCGCTGCACACGTCGCACGGGTTGGGGGTTTGGGGGCAGCCGGAGGCTGTTCCCTTACGCGAGTTCGCAAAAGAATACGCGAAACATGAAGCGCCGGTAAAAAAGCCCCCAAAAACTCTTTTAAAAGCGCACGCGAAGCGCAGCGCTTAATAAAGAAAGCCCTTGACCAGACGGGAGGGCGCTGGTATTATTTTTTAATAATGAAACTATATGACGGCGGCGTTCCTGTGAGGGCGCAGTTTGGCCAAACGGCAAACGACAAACGACAAACGACAAACGACAAACGAATTATGGGGGCGGTTTTGGCTTTGTCAAGCCCTCTTTATCGAAATCAGGTCATTTTTTAATATATTTCCCAACTTTTCTTTCTTTTCTTTCTTTTCTTTCTTTCTATATATATTCCCACTCCGCTTTTTTTGCTTTTTCCGCTCTCTTCGCGCTCATCAGAAAGGCGGCGCTGAGCGTGTTTGGGGCAGGCTCAACAGGCAGGCCGGAACATACAACACCATCCAGCAGCAAACCGTATGCTATGCTTGAATATAACACTAAACCGCAGATAAAAAAGTCTGTTTTTGCTTCAGGTTTATACATTTCTGACTCAGGTTTATACATTTCTGACTCAGGTTTATACATTTCTGACTCAAGGAAAGCATTCTTTGAGCCGGATTTTCCCGCGCCGGCGGCGCTTCCCGCTGGCGGCGCCGCGCTTTTTACGGTCTCTATCCTGTCTTTAAGACGGGTAAAAATAATTTCTAAGGAGGTACAGCCTATGTATGATTTCTTAAAAGGCATCTCCTCTGCCCGCAGGCGGTATGCGTGTATAGGCGCAGGAGTTTCACCATGAGCAGTATGCAATCAACCTTAAAGGAGGGGGCATGATGGATCCTATTGACCTGAATGATGACGAAGGCCAAGAAAAACGCCCTGCAAAGCCTAAGGGCGCGAGGGATGACGGGAGCGCAGGGATAAGCGCCGCGCTTGCAGGCGGCGAGGTTTCCCAGCGGTACGGCGGGGCAGTGAAGGAGCATTTGGCTGCCTATGGCGGAGTGGATAACGAAGCGAACAAGACCTTGAAGATAAACCTCAAAAGCGTCTCTGAGTATAAGGTAAACCCTGATTCTAAAGCCAAAAACTTCAAGACCCAGGCGGGGTTTTCCGCTGAGGTGAAAGAGACGGCCCGGGAGAACGCGGAGCGGATTATCAACGGGGACAAGACGCGGGTTGTCCGCACTGATGATGTAAAGGAAAACAGCCAGATCGGCGGCCATACTATCACGAAAAACGACCAGCTCTATGACCATGTAACCCTTGACGAGCACGGCACTATTATAGAAGGTTCGGGTTCCCAGATGAAATTCGTGGGCAAGAACCCGCAAGAAGCGCTTGATAACCTTGCGTCCAAGAAGTGTGAGAAATATCTTGACGCCAACGCCGAATTAGAGGTTCCGTCGGACTATTATGATGAGATGAAGGCCGATGCCCAGGCAAGAGCCGCGGCCCTGCGGGAACAGGCGGCGCGCCTGCGGGCAGAGGGAAAGACTGACCTTGCGGACAAACAGCAGGCAAAGGCGGAGAAGTACGAAAAGATACACAAGAACCTCGAGAAAAGCAAAGTTTCCAATAAAGACGCCCTGGAAGCCCGCCTCCATCCTGAACTTTCTACTATCAAAGACGCGGCCAGCCTTGGCCACCGCGCCGGCATAGAGAGCGCGAAGGCCGGCGCCCTTATTGGCGGCGGCGTCTCGGTGGTAAAAAATGTTGTCGCTATGGCCAGCGGGGAAAAATCGCCGGAAGAGGCGGCGTTGGCAGTGGCCAAAGACACGGGAACCGCAGCGGCAACCAGTTACGTTACCGGATTTGGGGGATCGTTGATTGCAGGGGCCATGCGGAACGCGGAAAACGCCACGATACGCACCCTTTCCAAGACCAGCCTTCCTGCAATGATCGTGTCCGCCGCTGTTGAGGCCGGCAAAACCCTTGGAAAATACTTGAACGGCGAAATAGACGGCACCGAATGCCTGGTGGAGCTTGGGGAAAAGGGAACCGGCATGATTTCTTCCGCCTGTTTTGCCGCCCTGGGCCAAATGGTCATTCCCATTCCGGTCGTGGGCGCCCTTGTGGGCGGCATGGCGGGCTACGTCCTCAACAGCGCGCTTTACAAGCACGTTGCCGGCGCGCTCCAAGGGGCGAAACTGGCACGGGAGGAGCGTATCAGGATAGAGGCGGAGTGCGAAGAGGCAATCAAGCGTATTCGGGAAAGCCGCGCCGCGATGGAGGCGGTGATTTCCGAGTACCTTGCCGGCCACAAGGCGGTGTTTCAGGCGGCGTTTGACGATATGAAAGCGGCGCTCCAGCTTGGGGACATTGACGGCTTTATTGCCGGCGCCAATGCTATTACCTGTAAACTTGGCGGGAAACCGCAGTTTAATACGTTTTCCGAGTTCGACGCGCTTATGCAAAGCTCGGAACCATTACGGCTCTAAGGAGGAAAAACCATGCCGTTACCATTATTACCCTTTATCATCGGCGGGATCGGCGCCGCCGTTGGCGCCGGAGCGGGCATCAAGGCCGCAGTTGACAACAGCGACGCAAAAGACATCAATAATCAT
>JAITHF010000169.1 GCA_031280115.1 Spirochaetaceae bacterium
GGGGAAGGCCGGCAAAGACGGGGCGGGAACAAAAAAGGCCGGCGGGAACACCGGCGGCGTTTTGTTGGTACCAACGGAGGCTTTGTTTACCCCAGCCAAGACGGGCCTGTCCCTGTATAATCATTGTTTTATACTGAATTACCGGCGCTGCGCGCCTCTTTTAAGAGATGTGGAGGGTCATAGACCCTCCACGCCACCCAACCAACGGCTACCTGCGCTGCGCCCGTGCGTCATCGAATTCCGCTGAGGCGCCGCTTCTGGGTTGTGACTAAACCCGCAAACCCTCTCGCAACAAGAAGCACCTGAATCCCCCGCAGGGGGCCTGCGCCGCGCCCTTCCGCCTGCGGCGTCCGCTGAGGCGCATCTTCAAGAAAGCCCTGCACCGGAAACCCGGCCTGCCGCTGAAACAGCCGGAGGCTGTTCAAAATGAGAGAACTCCATAGTAAAAGAGGCCCGGCCATGACTGACCGAGCGCAGAACAGTCATAAAACCGAACATCCGCGCCATCGGCGCCCGGGCCTTTATTTCCTCGGTATACGGCTTGGAATCAACGCTTACCACCTGCCCCCCCCGCTGGGTTACAAGGCTGAGCACGTCCCCTAAAAACTCCTTGGGCGAAAGCAGGTCAAGGGCCATGATAGGCTCAAGCAGTACCGGCGCGGCCTCCCGGCACGTTTCATCAAAGCCCATGCTGGCGCACCCTTCAAAGGCGAACTCAGTGCCGGTCAGCTCGGAATACTGGAGGTCTGTGAGGGTAACTTCAATGTCAATACAGGGATAGCCCATGATGATGCCCGAAGCGAAACCGCCTTGGACGCCCCGCGCCACCGCCTCAAAGATAGGCGGCGGAACCTCCCGCTTCTTGACCGCGCAGACATAGCGGTTGCCTGAACCCCGCTCCCGGGGCGCGGCTCTCAGGGTCAGGGCCGCGGCGTTTTCTTTGCCCGCGATGATTCGGGAAAAGCGCTGGGTTCTTTCCGCCGTGCGGCTTACGGACTCCCGGTAGGTAACTTGCGGGTTCCCCACCTTGGCGCCCAGGCGGTATTCTTTGAGGATGCGGGTAACCAGCACCTCAAGGTGCAGTTCCCCCATGCCGGAGATGATAAGCTGGCCGGTCTCGGCGTTCTCTTTGGTGGTGAAAGTGGGGTCTTCTTTGGAAAGCAGGGACAGTATCTCCCGCAGTTTTTCCTGTTCCGACAGGGTTTTCGCCTCTATCGAAACAGAGATGACCGGTTCAGGGAACTGCATCCGCTCAAGCGCCACCGGCCAGCCCTCGCTGCCTATGGTGTCGCCGGTCTGGGCGTGTTTCATGCCGATAATGACCCCGATGTCCCCTGCTTCAAGGGACTCAAGGGGTTCTGATTTGTTGGAGTGCATCCGCAGGATGCGGTTTGCCCGCTCCCGCTTTTTCTTTCCCACGTTATATACCACGGCCCCGGGCTTCAGGGAGCCTGAGTACATCCGCACATAACAGAGGGACCCGGCTTCCCGGTCGTGTTGTATCTTAAACACCAGAGCCAGAGGCAGCCCCGCAGGGTCGCATGGCACGTCCAGGGGGGCGTCTTTCTTGAGGTGGCGCCCCGCAGCGGGCGCCCGCTCGTCCGGCGCGGGAAGGTACGCTACCACCGCGTCAATCAAGGGCTGGACCCCTATGTTCCTTCGGGACGCGCCGGCCATGACCGGAAAGAGGGCGCGTTTGAGCACCGCGTCCCGCAGTTCTTTTTTAATGAGTTCAGGCGGAACTTCCCCGCCTGCAAGATAGCTTTCGGTAACGGCGTCAGAGACTTGGGAGAGGCGGTCGATAAGTTTTTCCCGCCAGATCAGGGCAAGGGCCTCCTGTTCCGGCGCAAGGGGGGTAACGAGCATGGTTTCCCCTTCGTCTTTCGGGTCCCAGCGGATTTCCCGCATCATAATAAGGTCGATGACCCCTTCAAACCCGTTTTCTTTTCCAATGGGAAGCTGTATCACCGCGGGCAGGGCGCCGAGTTTCCCCTGTATATCCGCAAGCACCTGAAAGAAGTCGGCGCCCAGGCGGTCCATCTTGTTTATATAGCATATACAGGGCACGTTATAACGCGCCGCCTGGCGCCAGACGGTTTCGGTTTGGGCTTCCACCCCCCGGACCGCGTCAAAGAGCGCCACCGCCCCGTCAAGCACCCGCAGGGAGCGTTCCACTTCGGCGGTAAAGTCCACGTGCCCGGGGGTATCAATAACATTTATTTGAAAGCCGTTCCAGTAAATCGTCGTAGCCGCGCTCTGGATAGTGATGCCCCGTTCCTGTTCCTGTTCCATCCAGTCCATCACCGCTTCCCCGTTGTCAACTTCGCCTATTCTATGGCTTTTTCCCGTATAATAGAGTATTCGTTCTGTGGTGGTTGTTTTTCCGGCGTCAATATGCGCCATAATGCCGATATTACGCATTGATTTAAGCATAATGGCCTCCTCTAGGTACACACTATCCCAAAACCCCATCCTGCCGCTACCCCCTTCGCAGCCGGAGGCTGTTTCTGTGACTCAAGGTACGGCAGGTCGGGTTTCTGGTGCAGTGCTTGCATGACGCGGCGCCTCAGCGGACTTTGATGGCGCACGGGCGCGAGGCAGGAAGCCTTTATAGGGGGTTTGGGGGAACTGGTTCCCCCATAATGCCTTAAAAAAGGCGCGCAGCGCCGATAATTTGTTATAACATAATGATTTATGCAGGGACATGATAGTTTTTCCGGTTCACGCGGAACTCTTTCGCGTATACGCGCAAACCTTCCGCGTATACGCGCAAACCCTCCGCGTATACGCGCAAACCTTCCGCGTATACGCGCAAACCTTCCGCGTATACGCGCAAACCTTCCGCGTATACGCGCAAACCTTTCGCGTATACGCGCAAACCCTCCGCGTATACGCGCAAACCCTCCGCGTATACGCGCAAACCCTCCGCGTATAC
>JAITHF010000246.1 GCA_031280115.1 Spirochaetaceae bacterium
GGACGGGGGCGGCATCCTACTACATCCTCCCGGAAACGCCGCGAGGGCATCTCCTCGCGGGGTGCCCGACGAGCATTTTGGGGCCCGCCCACGGCAACCTCACATGCCGCAGATGACGCCATTGCCCGGGCAGCGGTTGACTGCGCGCGCAAGAACATTCCGGTCACGCCGGAAATTATGATACCTATTGTGTGCGACGAGCGGGAACTCGCCCTGCTTTGCCCGAACGCGAAGAAAATCCTAAGCCGCGTGTTTGAAGAGGCGAAGGTGTCCATCGAAGTCAAGATCGGCACCATGATCGAGGTTCCCAGAGCGGCGCTGCGGGCGGATAAGATCGCCGCCCACGCGGACTTCTTCAGCTTCGGCACCAACGACCTGACCCAGATGACCTTCGCGTTCAGCCGGGACGACGCGGCCTCCTTCCTGCCTGCGTATCTTAAAAAAAATATCCTCGAAGAGGACCCCTTCAAGTCCATTGACGAAGGGGGCGTGGGGCAGCTTATTACAGGGGCGGTGGAAAAAAGCCGGCTCGTGAACAAAGACCTTAAAATCGGCATCTGCGGGGAACACGGCGGGGATCCGGCGACGGTTGATTTCTGCTACCGCGCCGGCTTGAGCTATGTATCCTGTTCGCCCTACCGGGTGCCTATCGCGCGGCTTGCCGCGGCCCAGGCGGTGCTTAAAAACCAAAACGTTCCGGCCAAACAGCCAAGTCAAAAAGTAAAAACGGCCCAGACCGCGCCGCGGGCCATAGGCAAAGCCAAAACGCGCAAACCCCGCCCGTAACAAAAGGCGGGCAGCTGAAAGGCCGTATTTATCGTATTATCTTATTTTTATAGAAGAATATAAGGAACAGGGGGCGCCCCCTGTTCCGCCCATCCTTCGGCTCGTAAGGAGCAGCCTTAATGAAAGCGTTATTTATTGGCGGGACCGGAACCATCGGCGCCGCCGTTTCCCAGAAGTTTCTCGAAGCCGGCGGGGAACTCTTTCTCTTTAACCGGGGCACGAGAAACAGCCTTTTCTCCGGCAAAATTACCGAGATACGCGGCGATATTAACCGCGAAGAGGAGGCGGCGGAAAAGATAGGAAACCGGTCTTTTGACGTGGTGGTTGACTTTATTACCTTTACGCCGTCCCAGATTGAGCGGGATTACCGGCTCTTCAACGGCAGGGCCGCCCAGTATATCGCCTTCGGCTCCGCTTCGGCCTACCAGAAACCCCTTGAAAACTATCTGATAACCGAAAGCACCCCCCTTTCCAATCCCTATTGGGAATACGCCCGGAACAAGATAGCCTGCGAGGACCTGCTCCTCAGGCTCTACCGGGAACAGGGCTTTCCCATAACCATTGTCCGCCCCAGCCATACATACGACGAGCGGAGCGTGCCTGTAGGGGTTCACGGCAAAAACGGAAGCTGGCAGGTGGTCAAGCGCATGATAGAAGAAAAGCCGGTTATCATTCACGGAGACGGCACAAGCCTGTGGGCCATAACCCATGCAAGGGATGCTGCAAAAGGGTTTGTGGGCTTAATGGGCAATATGCGCGCCTTAGGGGAGGCGGTGAACCTCACGTCAGGGGAGGCGCTCACCTGGAATCAGATTTACCGGTCCATTGCCCGGGCCCTGGGGGTGGAACTTAAAGCCGTACACATCGCAAGCCAGTTTCTCGCCCAAGTAGGCCCCTATAATTTCAAAGGAGGGCTTTTGGGGGACAAAGCCCACTCAGCAGTCTTTGACCCTGCCAAGCTGGCGCGGCTTGTTCCTGATTTTATCCCGTCAGTCCGTTTTGAACAGGGCGTCCGCTCCACAGTGGACTATGTACGCGCCCGCAGCGAATTGCAGCGGGAAGACCCTCAATTCGACCGCTGGTGCGACACGGTCATCGCTTCCCAGGCACGGGCCCTTGAAGAGGCGAAGAATATTATGGAGTCGTCTTAGGGCCGGGGCGGGGCCGAAGGGGGAGGCTTTTTTTCCGCCCCTTGAGCGCCGGCCTTTTTGCGGTACTGCTCCCGCAAGGAGAGGTACACCACCAGCGCGATAAATAAAAGAAGCAGAATACCGAAAAGCAGCAAGGGAAGGGGGTCGCCTTCTTTCACTGCCGCAATTTCTTCTTCAGGCATAAGGGTAATGGCCGGCCCTTTCACCGCCACTGCCGCAGGATCGCTGAAGATAATAAAAAGGCACAGCGCCAGGGATACGCCGATAATGATAAGCGCCATAATCGCGGCCCACCGGATGATAAGGCTTGATTTTTTTGACACCGCGAAATGGATGATAAGGATAAACAGGGCAAGCGGCACGATAAAGAGCGGGATAGGGATACTCACCATAGTTTTTATATCGTCTGAACCAATAGATTTGTTGAGACCGGCAGGGCGCCGCAGTTTACTTTCGCCAAGGCAGCAGGTATAGTTGGTATATGAACCTATTTGTTATTGGCGGCGCCGGCTATATCGGCAGCCATGTGGTGCGGGAATTGCTTGACAGGGGGCACGCTGTTACGGTGTACGACAACCTTTCGAGCGGCGCCCGGGAAAACCTGTTCCCTGAGGCGCCCTTTATTCACGGGGACATTTTTGACCGCAAGCGGCTCGCCGAAGCCTTGGCGGGGGCTTTGCCGGAGCAGGAGGGGGCCTCCGGCTTTGACGGGGTTATCCACCTGGCCGCGGCGAAAGCCGCAGGGGAGTCTATGATACGGCCTGAAAAGTATTCGTATCATAATATAAACGGAACCATTATTATTCTCAACGCCGCGGTCGGAGCGGGCATACAGAACTTCGTGTTCTCTTCAAGCGCCGCGGTGTACGGGGAGCCGCGCTACCTGCCCATAGACGAGGAGCACCCGGTACAGCCTGAGAACTACTACGGCTATACGAAAGCGGTCATTGAAAACACCCTGGCCTGGTATGAAAAGCTGCGGGGCCTGCGCTTTGCAAGCCTCCGGTATTTCAATGCCGCGGGCTACGACCCCCAGGGGAGGATACCAGGGCTTGAAAGGCAGCCGGCCAATCTCATACCGGTTATCATGGAGGCGGCCATAGGCATACGGAAGGAAGTCTGTATTTTTGGGGATGATTATAACACCCCTGACGGGACCTGCGTGCGGGATTATGTGCACGTAAGCGATCTTGCGGCAGCCCACGCTGCGGCGCTTGGGTATATCAGCGCTGAAAAGAAGAGCGCCGTCTTGAATTTGGGAAGCGGCCGGGGCCTTTCGGTGAAAGAAATCATTGAGGCAGCGCGGCGCATAAGCGGGAAGCCTATTCTGTCACGCATAGCAGGCCGCCGCCCGGGGGATCCGGCGTCGCTTACTGCCTCGTCCCGCCGGGCCCAAGAGGTTCTAGGCTGGCGCGCCGGGCAGTCGGATCTGGATACTCTTATACGGACGACCTGGGAAGCCTATTCCCTCAGCCTGCGGCTGTTTCACCCCCTGCGGGCAGCCTCCGGCTGTTTCAGGTGCTTCTCGCGGCGATAGGGTTTGCAATTTTAGTCACCCCCTGCGGGGGTTTCACGTGCTTCTCGCGGCGAGCGGGTTTGCTATTTTAGTCACCCCCTGCGGGGGTTTCACGTGCTTCTTGCGGTGAGAGGGTCTGCAATTTTAGTCACAACCCAGAAGCGGCGCCTCAGCGGAATTCGCAGGCGAAAGGGCGCGGCGCAGGAAGCCTTTAGGGGAGGTTTGGAGGGTCTATGACCCTCCAAATTCTTTTAAAAGCGCACGCGCAGCGCAGCGCTCAATAAAGAAAGCCCTTGACGAGACGGGAGGGCGCAGTGTGGCCGAAAACGGCAAACGGAATTATATAGTATATATGAGTTTATCAAGCCCCTTCCGCCTGAATACTGCCCTTTTCTAACCTGTTTTCCCCTCTTTTTTCAGGTCTTTTTCCCGATAGGCCAGCGGGTACACACGGT